>JAHFEN010000099.1 GCA_023248455.1 Microcaldota archaeon
CGGATTGGGATTTGCTATACAATAATCTCAGCGGAGAACAAGCTGCTCATTGACGCAGCGAAAAGGCGCGGTGTCGAGCTGCAGCGAGTGGTTGACGGGGAGGCGCTGCTTCCCATCACCGAAAGCTCCGAGAGGGGGCTGGATGTGCTTCTGCAGCGCTCGGTCTCCTATTCGCGCAGCCTTTGCGCCACCTACTATTACGAGAGGCTCGGCACTGAAGTGATAAACAGCTACAATGCCGCGAGGGTCTGCGGGGACAAGATGCTCTGCTCCATTGAGCTTGCCAAGGCAGGCGTGCCCACCCCGAGGACGTACGTGGCGTTCACGCCGGAAATGGCGAGGAGGGCAGCAGCGGAGCTTGGCTTTCCGATTGTGATGAAGCCAGTCATGGGCTCGTGGGCCAGGATGGTGCACAAGATAAACGACGCCGAAGCGCTTGACGCGGCGCTCGAGTCCAGGGAGGAGATGGGAAACCCCTGGCAGAAAGTATACTACCTGCAGGAGCACGTGGACAAGCCAGGCAGGGACATGCGGGCGTTTGTGGTGGGAAACGAAGTAATTGCAGCAATCTACCGCCACTCCACAGAAAAGTCCGGCTGGATAACCAACACCGGAAGGGGCGGAACCGCAAGCAAGTGCGATGTGACGCCGGAGTTGTCCGAGATCTGCCTTCGCGCCGTGAAGACTGTCGGCGAGGGGATTTACGGCGTTGATTTGATGGAATCGAAAAACGGCCTGGTGGTGCATGAGATAAACCACACCACTGAATTCCGCAATTCGATTGCGCCTACCGGAGTGGACATCGCGGACAGGATGGTCGAGTACGTCATTGCGAAGGCAAAAAGATAATTCAGTCTGAGGGTTGATGATATGGTGAAGAAAGTTTCAATCATAGGGGCCTCGGGTTACACTGGGGGCGAGCTTCTGCGCTGGGCCCTGATGCACCCTGAAATGCAGGTGTCGCAGATCACTTCCGAACGGTTCGCAGGCCAGGCAGCCTACAAGCTCAACCCCAACCTTAGGGGATTCACGCAGCTCCAGTTCACGCCGGTCAAGCAATTGTCCATGGACGTGGATGCCGTATTCATATGCACGCCGCACAAGACTGCCGCGCCTTACGTGAAGCAGTTCATGGGCACAGGTGCGAAAATAATCGACCTGTCCGCGGATTTCAGGCTCAGGAGCAAGGAAACCTATGCGAAGTATTATGCAGTGCACCCGCACCCCGAGCTTCTGGAAAAGGCGGTGTACGGCATACCCGAGCTCCATCGGGAGGAGATAAAAAACGCGCAGCTGGTGGCATGCGCAGGCTGCCTTGCCACATCGGTGATCCTTCCTCTTGCCCCTCTTGTGAAAAACGGGCTCATATCGCTTGAGAGCATAATTGCCGACTCGAAAATCGGCTCATCTGCAGGCGGGGCTGGCTTTGACATTTCGACCCATCATCCCGAAAGGCAGGGGGGCGTGCGCTCGTACAAGCCCTCGGGCCACAGGCACACTGCTGAAATCGAGCAGGAGCTTTCCGCGATTATAGGCGCGCCTGTTTCTGTGGGGCTCACCCCGCACGGGATAGAGATGGTGAGGGGCATATTGAGCACGGTTCACGCGCGATTGGCTGGGAAAACATCTGATATCGACCTTTGGAAGGCGTACCGGTCTTTTTTCGCAGGCTCGCCCTTTGTGCGGCTGGTAAAGGACCAGAACACGCTATACAGGTATCCAGAGCCAAAGCCAGTGGTGGGCACGAATTTCGCGGACATAGGCTGGGAGCTGGACCCTGAAAAGGGAAGGATAATAGTAATGTCAGCCATTGACAACCTGGTGAAAGGCTCTGGCGGGCAGGCCATACAGTGCTTTAACCTGATGAGCGGGTTTGACGAGAAGCTCGGCCTGTGGTCACCGGGCTTCCACCCGCTTTAGAGGAACTGGTGCGGAAAATGGATGGCAAGCCGATCATAGTAGTCAAGATAGGGGGGAGCATTGCTGGCAATCCGGCAGAGATAGCCAGGGACATTGCGCAGCTGAACGAAAGGTTCGTCATTGTTCACGGGGGAGGCCCGCAGGTCAGCGCGCTTGAGAGGGCAACCGGAAGGGAGCCGCGTTACATCTATTCGAAAGACGGCTTCAAGTCCCGCCACACTGACGAAGGGACCATGGCAAATTTCGAGATGGCTGTTGGCGGGGGGGTAAACTCCATGCTTGTGCGGGCTCTGAGGAAGGCTGGCCTGCAGGCAGTCGGAGTTTCAGGCGCAAGCGGGATTGTCATGGCAAAAAGGAAGACCCTTGTGAGCGTGGAAAACGGCAAGGAAAAAATCATACGCGACGATTATTCTGGGAAGATAAGGGAAATAAGCGCGCCACCGCTTAATGCGCTCCTGAATGCCGGATTTGTCCCGGTAGTCGCCCCTATTGCGCTTGGCGAGGAGTTCGAAGCCCTGAACGTGGACGGGGACAGGGCTGCTGCCGCGATTTCGAGCAGGCTGGGTGCAAGCAGGCTCATCCTGTTCACAGATGTCGAGGGGTTTTATTCGGACTTCCCGAACGGCCTGGTGAGCGCGGCAAAACAGGCAGACATTGCGGGATTCCAGAAAAAAGCCAGCGCCGGGATGAAGCGGAAGCTGGTGGCTGCAGACGAGGCGCTATCCGGCGGCGTGGCAGAAGTGATAATTTGCTCCGGGCTGCAGAAGCGCCCGGTCAGCGCTGCACTAGCAGGCGGCGGCACGCATTTCACAAAATGAAAAATTTCAGCAGAAATTTTTCAGCAGTGGAATATAGAAATTCCACTATACAAAGAAAAATGAGTGAGCATATGAACACGCAGGATATATTTGCACTGGAGCAGAAATACGAGATGAACCTCTACCCCAAGAGGGGCATAGCCCTGGCAAGGGGCGAGGGGGAGTTTGTCTGGGACTCCGATGGCAAGAGATACATAGATTGCACAACCGGGGTCGGAGTGGCCATACTTGGGCATGCGCACCCAGCAGTGGTTGGCGCAGTTGAAAGGCAGGCAAACACGCTCATGACCTGCTACCAGCCTTTTTTTCATGAAGAGAGGGGCAAGCTGGAAAGAGGGCTGGCCGGACTGTTTGGCGGAAACGCAAGGGTGATGCTCTCCAACAGCGGAACAGAGGCAATGGAAGCCGCAATAAAGCTGGCCAGGAGGCACACCGGGAGAAAGGGGTTTGTGGCTGCTATGAATGCTTTCCACGGGAGAAGCACCGGAGCGCTTTCACTTACCTACAAGGAAAAGTACAGGGCTCCTTTTGAGCCTCTTCTTTCGCCGGTAACGAGAGTGCGGTTCAACGACTCGGAGGCGCTGAAAAGCGCTGTTACGAACGAAACAGCTGCGCTTGTGCTCGAAACCATCCAGGGAGAGGGAGGGGTCAGGCCTGCCAGCACAGAATACATTCGCGCAGCCAGGGACATATGCACTGACAGGGGGGCTCTATTCGTGCTGGATGAAATACAGACAGGCTGCGGAAGGACTGGCAAATTCTTTTCATTCGAGCACTTTGGCGTGCAGCCTGACATTGCCTGCCTGGCAAAGGGGCTTGGGGGAGGCGTGCCAATAGGCGCGACCATAGCCCGCCAAGAAGTGGCGAGTTTCACGCCTCTTGAGCACGGCAGCACTTTCGGAGGGAATCCGCTTGCCTCTGCAGCGGCCAATGCAGTGCTTCAGACTATTGAGCGCGAGGGGCTGCTTGCAAAAGTCAGCGAGAATGGCGCACATTTCATGCAAAAACTGCAGGCTGTGCTGGAAGCAAAAGCGCAGCTGCGGGAAATAAGGGGCATGGGCATGATGGTTGCTGTGGAGCTCAAGGTGCCTTCAAAGGAGCCGCTCTCGTCTATGGCGCAGGGGGGAGTGCTGGCGCTGCCTGCGGGCGAGCAGGTGGTGCGGTTCCTGCCCCCATTCATAATCTCAAGAAGCTCCATTGACGCTGCAGCTGAAGCGCTGGCTGGTGCCGTGTTATGACCAGGCTGAACGCTGTTGATTTCCTGGACAGGCTGGTTGCCACGCCAAGCCCAAGCTGCCACGAGCAGGAAGCGGCAAGGCTTTGCGAGTCCTACCTCAAGCAGTTTTCTTTCGAGAATGCCTGGATTGACGAGGCCGGCAACGCAGTGGCAACGAATTACAGGCACGAAAAAGGCATGCAGCCTGACTTGCTCC
>JAHFEN010000100.1 GCA_023248455.1 Microcaldota archaeon
GCGACCTTTTCGATTTCGCGCTATAGGGGGGATGATATGCAAACTGGGATTTCGGTATTCGTTGGCGCAGTGACCGACGAGAAGGTAAAGACCTCTGATATAGTGCGAGCGCTTCGCAGCGTTCGGGGCGTGCGCGCCCTCTACGAGCTTACCGGGGCGCTGGACCTGCTCATATACGCCCAGAGCGACTCCATTCACGAGATTAACGCGCTTGTTGAGGCAATACGCGCCTGCCATGGGGTGAATGAGACCACCACCTACCTCGTGCTCGAGGCCACTGAGAACAAATGAGCTGATCTCCCATGGGCAATGAAACACTCGCGCAAAAAATCCTGTCCGCGCACGCTGGCAGGAATCTGTCAGTAGGCGACATGGCTGTCATCAGCCTGGACTATGTGCTGGCGCATGACACGACCACCGCGTGGGCAATCGAGCCGTTCAGAAAGATAGCGCAAAAAGTGTTCGATCCGTCAAAAATATTCATTTTCTTTGACCACGCCTACCCTGCGCCCAGCCTGCAGGTTGCCGACATGCACAGGCAGATACAGAAGTTCTGTGCCGAGCAGGGCATCAAGATACATTATGACGGAGTATGCCACCAGGTGATGGCGGAGAAATACACCTACCCGAACACATTCCTTCTTGGTGCAGACTCGCACACCCCGACTGGGGGAGGGATCGGGGCAATGTGCGTGGGGTTCGGCTCAACCGACGCCGCAATTGCAATGGCAACAGGGAAAATATGGGTGCGGGTGCCCCAGACCATCCGCATAGACCTGGAAGGCAGGCTCCGGCCAGGCGTATACCCAAAGGACGTCATACTCGGCATTGCAAAGGAGCTTTCTTCCGAGGGCGCAAACTACAGGGTGGTGGAATTCGGGGGAAGCGCCATAGGCGGCTTTGACGTGCCATCCAGGCTCACGCTCACCAACATGTGCGCGGAGATAGGCGCAAAAACCGGAATAGTGCCTGGCGATTCGCAGACAAGGGCATACCTCGAGAGGCAGGGGAGGCCCATGCCTTTCCAGGAGCTCCGTTCGGATGTCCGCGCAGAATTCGAGCAGGTGTTCAGCATAGACATATCCAAGGCCGAGCCCATGGTTGCCCTCCCCCCAGACATTGACCGCGATGTTCCGGTCTCGCAGGTGGAAGGCACGCCAATAACCCAGGTTTTTCTTGGATCCTGCACCAACTGCAGGATAGAGGACCTTGCAGTAGCATATGGGATAATGAAAGGGAAAAAGGTGAAGGAAGGCGTGAAATTCATAGTGACTCCAGCCAGCAGGGAAACATACGAGCAGGGGCTCATGAACGGATTCCTGCTGGAGTTTTCGAAAATGGGCGCCACAATCGCGCCTCCGGGCTGCGGAGCCTGCCTAGGCAGGCACATGGGCGTGCTTGGCGACGACGACGTATGCGTTTCCACTTCCAACAGGAATTTCACAGGCAGGATGGGCTCGCCCAAGGCAAAAATATACCTGGCCTCGCCCGCAACGGCCGCAGCCTCAGCCCTCGAGGGGAAAATAGCAGACCCGAGAAAATACCTGCATTAGGTTTTGGTTGATCATATGCGCGTTTGGAAATTCGGCAATTCAGTAAACACCGACCTCATCACCCCTGGCAGGTACAACATCACGACTGACAGGGGCGAGCTTGCGCGCATAGCATTCATAGAGCACAGGCCCGAGTTTTCCAGGGAGGTCAGGCCAGGCGACATCATAGTGGCTGGCAGGAATTTCGGGTGCGGCTCCTCGCGCGAAACCGCGGTCACCGCACTGTCAGAATGCGGGATTGCGGCAATAATCGCCCCATCGTTTGCAAGGATATTCTACAGGAACGCAATAAACAACGGGCTGGTGCTGGTCGTTGCAGATGAAAAATTCCTTTCCAGCATAGGGGAATCCCACCAGCTGAAGCTTGAGGGCGGGGAAATACTCAACCTGACAACAGGCGAATCCTCGCATGCAGGCGTTTCGCGCATGCTGCTCCTGCTCAAGGAACACGGAGGCATATTATCGTTCCTGAAGAATCACAAGATAGAGGAGCTTGAACAGCTCGGGCTTTAAACAAAAGGCGCTTCCAATGAAAAAAATCCTGTATATCGACGGCGACGGGGTCGGCCCAGAGCTGGTGGCGCACGCCCGAAGGGTGGTGGACTCGCTAGTTAAAGTCGAATGGGTGCAAGGCGAAGCAGGATACGCAACTTTCCAAAAATCTGGCACTTCGCTTCCAGATGAAACAGTGCAGCTTGCGAAGTCCTCAGATGCAATACTTTTCTGCGCAGTCACCACTCCTCCGAACATCCCGGATTACAGAAGCGCAATTGTAACGCTTCGCAAGGAACTCGACCTTTACGCAAACCTGCGCCCCTTCCACTCTCTCCCCAATGTTCCTGCTCCCTTCCCGCAGCTCAATTTCGCCATAGTCCGCGAGAACACCGAAGGGATGTACTCTGGCATAGAGGGACAAAAAGGCGACAGAGCGACAGCAACCCGCGTAATTACAAAGAAAGGCAGCGAGAGAATCGCCCGCTTCGCATTCGAATACGCCCGGAAAAATGGCCTTTCAAAGGTCACCATAGTCCACAAGGCAAACGTCCTTCGGCTAACCGACGGGCTTTTCCTCAATGCCGCGCGTACAGTCGCAGCGGAATACCCTTCCATCTCCTGCGAAGATGCGCTGGTCGATTCAGTGGCAATGAGGCTGGTGAAATCCCCGCAGGAGTTCCAGGTTATCGTGACCACCAACCTGTTCGGCGACATTCTTTCGGACGAGTCGTCAGCGCTCATTGGGGGGCTTGGCGTGGCGCCTTCGGGCAATTACGGGGAAAAGCACGCGCTGTTCGAGCCAGTGCACGGCTCAGCCCCGAAATACGCTGGCAGGGGAATTGCCAATCCCACAGGCATGCTTCTTTCCACCGCCATGCTGATCGAGCACCTAGGCGAAAAGTCCGCAAGCGAAAAGCTTGGCGCAGCCATCCGCAAGTGCTACGAACTTGGGGTGAAGACTGCGGACGTGGGCGGCAATGCAAAGACTGGCGAGATGGTGGAAAAGATAGTTTCTCTCCTCTAAATATGGCTGCCAATAAGCTAAAGGGATTTCTGCAGCCTCACCATCGCCCTCTTCAGCACTTCGATGGATTTTTCGTAATCCCTGATGAGCACGAATTCGTTTGGAGTGTGGTCCAGCGAAGAGTCGCCCGGCCCGTAGGCTATGGTCGGAATGCCCGCGTGTATTGTTATGTTCATGTCAGCGCTTCCATGTTTTTTCACGTAGCGCGGGCGTAGCCCCGATTCCCTCAAGGCTCCAACCATTGCCCTGCAGAGAGGATGGTTGATGTCGGTTTCCACGCCAGGCAGGCTTTCGTGCACTATCACGCTTACGTTGCTTGGCGCAAGCTTCCTGAAATTCTCCGCAACCTTGCCAGGGGAAATTGACGGCGGTATGCGCACGTCGATGTGAAAGTCCAGCGTTTCAGGCACCACGTTGATGGCGTTCTTCGAGCCTGCGGCGATGTGAGTAAGGTTCAGTATCACGTTGTCAAAGCTGTTCTTGTGCACAGGATATATCAGCCGCAGCTTCTCGTAATATTCGATGGTCCTCTCGATGGGATTTTCCGACGCCATGCCTGCGTGCGAGGCCTTTCCGTGCGTGCGGCACTCCACCACCAGCCTGCCCTTGTACGCCACGGTCACGCCAGTCGTATTGGAAGGCTCGCCGTTTATCGCCATTTTTGGCTTTGCGAAGCTTAGCAAGTGGCAAATCCCCTTTGAGCTTGGCGCTTCCTCCTCTGTCACGCCAGCAACCATGAGCCTGTATGGGACCGCCTGCTCGCCTCCTGCGGTAAGGAGGGCTGCCAGGGGGGATTTTGCATCCACTGCGCCCCTTCCGTGTATCCTGTCCTCTTCCCGCCTGTAGGGCATTCCAGCCGCTATGGTGTCCATGTGCCCGAACAGGAGCAAGTCTGGGCGCATGCCTTTCTCGTGCCTGTAATTTGTTGCCACTGCGTTGCCCGCCCCGTCAATCCAGGCATTCTCGAAAGAGAACTGCTTGAGGTAGGACTCGCAAAGCCTTGCCGCTTCCTGCTCGTGGCAGCTTGGGCTTGGCGTGGCAACCAGCCTGTCCAGGAAATCAACAGCGTTCAGCCTGGTCATAACACGGCAC
>JAHFEN010000101.1:0-3143 GCA_023248455.1 Microcaldota archaeon
ACACAAGCGGGGCAGCCACGTTGATGGACTGCAGGCCAGTGCTCTCAAAGTAAGTTGAGAAAAGCGCCACTGCAGCGACCGCAGCAGAGCTTATTGCGAATCCCTTGGTAACTGCCTTGATAGTATTGCCAACGGCATCCAGCTTGTCCATCCTCTTCCTTCCTGCGCTCGCAAGCCCGGACATCTCCCCAATTCCGTTTGCATTGTCTGAAATCGGGCCAAAGGTGTCCATTGCCATTATCATCGCGGTTGTGGAAAGCATCCCCAGCCCCACGAGCGCAATCCCAAAGTAGCCAAGGCCAAAGCCAAAGTAGCCCACGATTATTGCCGCGGCAACCAGCAGCACGCCTGCAACAGCGGACTCCATTCCCATTGCAAGCCCGGCAATCAAATTGGTGCCAGCGCCTGATTTTGCCGCAGCCGCAATCTCGCGCACTGGCCTGTTCTTTGTGGACGTGTAGTAGTCAGTCAGCTGCATTATGATGTGCGTGACCAGCAGGCCTGTGAGAAGCGCCATGAAAGGCGCAACGCTTCCAAGAACGGCAAAAGAAACTATGGCAAAGAACACCGCAGCCACGACCGTCGAGGCGGTGAAGCCGCGCCTCATGGCGTCAAACGGGTACTCGCTTTCGCGCTTCACTTTCACATTCCTGCTTGCCCAAAGCCCGATGAGCATGGCTCCCCCTGCGATCAAGAGGGGGAACAATGCCCCTGCAAAGCCAAAGCCTACCGCCCCAAGCAGCATGGTGGCAATCATGGTTACGGTGTAAGACTCGAACACATCAGCGCCCATGCCGGCGCAGTCGCCCACATTGTCCCCAACATTGTCAGCTATTGTGGCTGGGTTCCTCGGGTCGTCCTCAGGAATCCCCTTCTCGACCTTCCCTACCAGGTCAGCTCCGACATCGGCAGCTTTTGTGAAAATCCCTCCGCCCACCCTCATGAAAAGCGCAAGCAGGTTGGCCCCAAAGCCAAAGCCAATGAGCGCGCGCGCAGCCTCGCCAAGCGCAAAGCTCCCCTCCCCGAAATACAAATACGCGCCTGCAAAAACCGCCGCAACCCCGAGCAGGCCAATGCCTGAAACAAGAGCCCCGTTCACCACCCCTGCCTGGAAAGGGACTGCAAGCGCCTCCTGCATGCTAACAAGCGAAGCCTTGGCAGCCCTGGAATTGGACCTGACCGCTATGTACATTCCGAAATAGCCCGCAAGCGCAGAAGAGGCCGCGCCAACCAGGAAAGCGATTGCCACGCTTACCCCGAGCACGTAATAAATAGGTATCAGCAGCAGTACCACGAAAATTATTATGGTGGTGAATTGCCTCTTCAGGTAGGCGTCAGCCCCCTCGCGTATGGCAATGGAAATCTCCTTCATTTTCTCGCTTCCTTCATCCCGCCTGAAAATCAACGTCGCTAGCCTGGCGCCGTAGGCAATCCCGGCTACCGCAAGGACTATCGGCACTGAAAGCGCCCATACCGGCATGTCTGCTGCTACCAAAACACCACCTCTAAATTCCAATGCGGGCCTATTACACGAATTCCAGCTTGGATTTGCCTTTCATCACGATTACCGGCACTCCCAACGCCAGCAAGCGCCTGCGCAGCGGCGCATCGTTCGTCGCAACGCTCACTGGATTTTCCTTGGCAAATTTAATAATCCAATTGTCAACCTTGCCCGTGCTGCGGGCTATTTCCACATCGAATTTCGACTCCAGCAAGCCCATGTTCTGGAGCACAAACCGCGCGCCTGCCGCCTTCCTCCCGCCCCGCCCTGCAAGCGTGCGAAGCTCTTCCATGGTTCCTGATGGAATGACGAGCGCGATAGGCCCGTGCACAATGCGCTGAAGCTCGGTCGGCAGGTCCACCCCGTACTCAAATGGAATGGCGAGGAAGTTGGTGTCCACCAAGATTTTTTTCATAAGATAAGAAGCGAGATTGGTGTTTTAAACCATTGGGGGAAGAACACCTTATGGCAAAAGTTTCTCACAATGCGCGGCAGGAAACCCGGGCAGGCACCGGGGCAGCAACGGATGGCATGCCGCAAAACGTGGCGGTAGTGCGCCTTGGTCACAGGACCAGGAGGGACCAGCGCATAACCACGCACGTATTTCTGGCAGCGCGCGCCCTGGGGGCGGCCGAAGGCGTTCTTTGCGGCGACGAGGACGAGTCGGTGCTGAAGGGCATCTCAAAGGTTTCCGAGCTTTGGGGAGGAAAATTTTCCATCCGCTACGAGGGAAACTGGAAAAAATTCGTGGCTGCGCGAAAAAAAGAGGGGGCAGTTGTAGTCCATCTCACAATGTACGGCGAGAAATTCGAGGAAAAAATGCCCCGGCTTCGCGGCAAAGACATCGTCATACTCGTGGGCGCGGGCAAGGTGCCGCGCGAGGCTTACACGCTTTCAGACTTCAACCTCTCAGTTTCCGCGCAGCCGCACTCCGAAGTGTCCGCGCTAGCGCTGTTTCTAGACAGGTTTTTCGCAGGAAGGGAGCTAGATGTTGATTTTAGGGGAAAAATCAGGGTTGTCCCGAATAAGTGCGGAAAAGAAGTGGTTCGTGGGAGAAATGACTGAAGGAATATATAAACCGTCGCCCGAACTTTTCTTGTGATTTCGGATGCCTAGCAAAAAAACTTCCAAATCGAAAGGGAAGACTGCAGCAAAAAAGCCACTGAGCCCGAAAAGGCATTTTGCGAAAAGCGCAATTCGCCAGGCACCACACAAGCATTATTCCAACAAAAAATCGCGCCCTGACATCCGCGTGAAGAAATCCTCCTACTCAAAGGCGGCAAGGCAGGCGGTGCTCTCTTCTGCGGCCGCGCGCCAGCAGCTCATTGAAATGGGTGGCGAGAACACGATTGACATAATCCGCGAATTCGACAAGGACATGTCCGACGAGGAGCTGGCGAGGAAGACGGGCATAAAGGCATCCGACGTCCGCGTGGTCCTGAACAGGCTGCACTCGTGCGGGCTTTTCACCTATACCAGGGTTCGCGACCGCGACTCAGGCTGGTATTCCTACATCTGGAAAATGAGCGAGGGCAAGCTGCGGGAGTTCATCACTGTGAATGAAACCGCCCAGGGGGCGCAAGCCGAAGAGTTCGCGGAAACTGAAGATTACCTGAAGAAAAACACAGTCCAGGATTCTGTT
>JAHFEN010000101.1:3153-4086 GCA_023248455.1 Microcaldota archaeon
TTCCTATGAGCGGAGAAGGAAGTAAACTTTTTTCCAAGCTAGCCCCCGGCACGCTTGGCGTATGGACAGTATTTCCGAAACCCATAATAGCCTTGGCTAGGAAATCCCACCATGGGGTGTTTTGGGAGGCACCTTCTTGCTCTTCTTCTGCTCGTTTCAGCAGTCCACTCAGCATCCTTTGACGAATGCTTCCCGCGCGCGCAGCCTGCACGGTTCTGGGAGCAGCCCCTCTATGCTCCTGAAAACCAGCACATAATCAAGATGGGCTTCTGCAATTTCTATTTCTTCGAGTTTGACAATGCCTCGTCCGGGCTTTCGATGCAGAATGTATCCATCCTGCCAGGTTCCGAGCTCCTCCAGCTCCTTCCTGGCCAGGAGAGGGGCGGCTTTTCGCGCACCGCGTCCACGCTCGACTCCGCTTCCGCCTCGTCAGGCGCGGCCAGGGCAGCCTACGAATCCGCGCATTCCGTGTCTCGGCATGCGCAAGGGGCGCTCGCCTCCCTTCTGAGTGCGCAGGAGCTTACGCTCTTCGCATTTCCTGATTATAGCACGCCCATTTTATACTCGAAGATGCTGCTTCCCATCTGGCACGCATACGACCTTGCGAATTACTGCACAAGCTATGCAAAGCAGCTATGGCAGGCGCACCTGTATGCATCAGGGGCTTTTGACGCGGCAAACTTCGCAGTGCACGAGCTTGCAGCAAAATGCGATGAAAAGATGTCCTTCCTTGCCAGGGCGGGCGCAGGCTCTCCTCTGTACAATGGCAAGGCCCGGGCCGCATTCGCCCGTGCGCAGTCCCTGGCTGCCCCATCCTCGCCAGACTGCACCAAGGAGGATTCAAAGGCAATAACCGACTACTTTGCAAGCAGCCCGCAGGTTCCGGACCTATCCAAGGTGGATTTCGCGGGCAGGCTGCAAAAGGCTTCAGGC
>JAHFEN010000102.1 GCA_023248455.1 Microcaldota archaeon
TCGGTCATGTTCATGGCAGTAGGCGCCCATGCATAGGCCTGCACATCGTCCAGCCGGAGAATGAACGCAGGCTGCTTGGGAAGGCTCAGGCTGCACGAGGCATTTTCAGCGAATAGCGCCGGGCTGACCCTGGGGGTGTTTGGCGAACCTCCGATCGAGGGGTTTGCTTGAAAAGGAATTGGGGATTCGAACAGGTTGGCAAGAGAAGCATTTGGCTGAGGTGCGCTGGTGCCTGTCTGGAGCGCCAGGCAGGAGGAGAGGAATGCCTGGTTGTCAGTGGTGTTCTGGCCTGTGCATTTTGCGTCAGGCAACAGGCTGGACCTGAAGGTGGTGAAGTAAAGGTAGGCGATGAACACCAGAATTGCTATTGACAGCATGCCCTGGAATGCCTCGTAGATCAATTTGCGGTTCCCCAGCATGTGGCTGAAAAAGAGGTATGCCTGGGCAGTGGAGCTCCCTTTTTCCGCTTCGCGGAGCCTGCGTTTCATTTCCCGCAACTGCTCCTTCTTTTGGCTTTCTACTGCAGCAAGCGCAATACTGTGCGCCCTTTTCGCCTTTCTCTCTCTTTCGCGCCTGTCGCGCTCTGCCTTTTGCTCTGCCAGCCGCTGCTCCTTCCTGGCTTTACTCTCGGCCTTGAGCCGCTCGCGTTCAGACCGAAGCGAAGCCAGGCGCATCTCGACTTCCAGCGCCCGAATCTGTTCCTGCTTTTTCTTTTCTGCAGCCGCAAGCTCAGCCCGCTCCCTGATTTCTGCAGTGAGCTTCTCGCGTTCTGCCCTAAGCTTGGCTTGCCGGAGCTTTCTTTTTTCCCTAAGAAGCTGCCAATGGAACAGTTCGGTCCTGGCCAGCTGGTCATTAAGCTTTGCCTTTGTCTGCACCAGCGATTTCTTTGCGCTGTTTGAATCGGCTCTGCCAAGCGCTATCATTGCCATGGTTACCTAGTCCCCCATTTGGTGTCCCTCAGGCCGAAGAAAGCAGGGAATATCAGCCAGCTAATCAGGAATTCGTTCAGGATGCCGTACATAATCCCATAGTAGCCCCGCAAGCCAGGCGAGCGCAGGAATACGTAGATGTAGTGCAGAAGTGCTACAAACACCACCATAACCATGAGGTTGAAAAACTCTATCCTGCCGGTCAAAAGGAAGATGAAAGTTATGAGCTTTGCCACAAATCCTGCCAGGAAAACAGTCCAGAAAAGCACGAACTCCGCAACCATGAACGGATTCCTGTTTTTTATGAAGCCCATCAGGTAATAGTTCTCGCGGATGAAGCTCTTTTTCCACCTTGTCTGCTGCTTGACTAACTTGCCAAGCGTGGCAGGCACGTTGGTATAGGCGAATGCGTCGCGCGCGAACTTCACGTCGTAGCCTTGCTTGAGCATGAATGTGGTGAGCCCCCTGTCGTCCCCGTAAGTGCACTCCTGGCCAAGGAAGACCTGGTGCTCCCATTCGTCAAGGAACTCCATGATATATTCGCGCCTGTATGCCGAGAAAGGCCCAGAGGCGCAGGTCACCGAGTCATAGGGGTTCTGTGAGGACTTCTCAACGAAGAATGCCAGCCAGTAGCGGGCGTCCTGAATGCGGGTCATCAGCGTGTCCTTTACGTTCTTCACCATGACGCAGCCAGACACCGAGCCTACCTTCCTGTTCTTGAATGGCTCCACCAGGCGGCGGATCGACCTGCCAGAGGGGATGACAGTGTCGCTGTCGCCTGCAATCAATATTTCCCCATTCGCTTTGCGGAACCCGAATGCCATTGCCTTCCTCTTGCCCACGTTCTTCAGGAGCTGGAAGGCGCGGTAGCGGTATTTTACCTGCATGCGCTCCAATGTCCTGAGTACTTCCTTGTCAGAGGAGCCGTCGTCAATGAATATCACTTCCTTGTCCGGGTATGAGGCTTCGCACATGCTTTTTATGCATTGCTCAAGGAGTTTTTTCTCCTCGTTGTATACCGGTATTACGATTGAAACCGAAGGGAGCCTTCCTTTTTTTGATTGCTGGAAGTGGTGCGTGGGATAGTTTATGATGGCAAATGAGTAGCGGAAGATGAGGTAGGTGAATGAGATTGCCGCGTAAAACATGATGAAGGCAAGGAGCATCTGCTCGTGTGCGATGAGAAAAAGGCTGACACTGGATAGGGACAGTATGATCAATAGGCCGATGATTGCGTGTTTGGGAAGCAGCTGGCGCGTTTCCATGTGGGATCCTCACCTACGATTCGGTTTCTTGCGCGCCGCTTTCCGAGGCATTCGCTACCTCATGGCGCATGGGCGCGCGGGCCCGCAATGAGTTCCGGGAATGGAAGCGGAGGTTTTCTCCGCCAGCCATGTGCTGCTCGGATTTCCTGACTGCGGAAGCTGGCAGCTCTGCGGCTGATGGCTCAAAGCTTGCGATTTCCTCGTTCACCTTTCGGACTGCCCTGAGAAGCGCGGGCTTGCAAAGCTTGTTGCTTGCCGCAAAGTGTATGAGCGCATCCAAATCCTTGGGCAGGCACCTGCCTCCAAAGCTTTTGCCGTGGCTCCAGGGGTGGGTGGGGTAGAAGCGGTCCAGCTGCACGATTTTCCTGGCAGTCTCGGAGTTGGCGCCAAGCTTCCTGCAGATCAGGTGAAGCTCGTTGAAGAAGCTTATCTTTGTCGCATAGAACGCGTTGTTAGCGTACTTGGCAAGTTCCGAGGTCTTCAGATCGGTCCTTATCACCGGGCAGGAAAAGCCTTTGTAAAGCGTTTCCAGGAGGTCGCCCGAGCGCGCGTCCAGCTCGCCAATCACTATCCTGTCAGGGTTGATGAAGTCCTCGAATGCCTGGTTCTCGCGCAGGAATTCCGGATTGGAGCACAGGCCGAAATCCACTCCGGCTTTTTTCCCGGAGAATTTCTCGATAAGCGGGATTACCTTGCCCTGGCAGGTTCCTGGAATGACAGTGCTTTTCACGACTATGAGCGAGTAGCCCTTCCTGCTTTTAAGCCGCCTTCCTATCTCCCTGCCGGCTGCGCGTATGTATGACAGGTCGATCTTGCGCCTGACTGTGGGAGTGGGAACGCATACGAATATTACGTCTGAGTCTACAACTGCCTTGCCGCTGTCTGAAGTTGCATCAAAGCCCTGCGAGACAAGCCCCTTGACCTTGTTTTCGTCTATGTCAAAGAAGAGCACATTGTGGCCTTGCTTGGAAAACCCCTTTCCCACTGCAAAGCCCACTGCACCGCTTCCGTATATTCCTATTTTCATAGCATCTCCTCCTAATTCTTGTTGGAACCCAAACTCTCTTTCCAGCCCAGGAGCCCTTGAGCGGGCCTCAGAGTCCGAAAAACAGATTATTCGTCAATCCACGCAAGTTGTTCAATGGACACTTTTCGGACACAATCTAATTATATGCGTTTCTACGCATCCGGGCGACATTGAAAGAAAAAAATGAAAACATCGGCTGCTAGTTCCCGTCGAATTTGTAGCCGCACTTTTTGCAGACCTTGGAGCCCCTGCTGTTCGCTGTCTTGCACCTTGGGCACTTCTTGCGCTTCCAGAGCAGCAGCACGAGCAGCAAGAGCAAGGCCACTATCCAGATGGGGCAGACAAACAGCCACAGGCCGCGCAGGTTCAGGATGTCGTCGAAAAGCGCCGAGGCGGTCAGGCCCCCTGGCTTCTCTTCTTCTAAAGGCTGGGGGATTTCCCAAAGCTTGCCAGTGCTAGGCACAGACTCAGCGCGCGAGGGCTGGATTGGCTGCGTTTGGTTCCTGGTGATGTTCTGCGCAGGCTGCTCCTTCTTGGCGGAGAGCGAGCCGCATACGTCAAAGCTGTCCATGCGCGACGGTGGCACCCAGCGGCTCACGCTGTAGGTGATTGTCTTGCTCTCCCCTCCTGCAAAGGACGGGAAAAGGAAGAGCACCGATGCGCCGTTTATCGCGGAGAATGTGGGCGCGAAAATTATGTCGCTTGGCGATGGGAAGTCGGCCGGAAGGTTGTCCGCGAAAATGAAGTCCGCCATGCTGCAGTCGCTTCCGTCGTTGTTCACAAGCGTGGTGGTCAAGGTGGACTTGGTGTTGGAGCTGGCTATTTCCCTCCTGACATTGACA
>JAHFEN010000103.1 GCA_023248455.1 Microcaldota archaeon
AATACCCCACAGAGTTCGGCAATGACATTTCCAAAAAGATAAAGGCAGCAGGCGCAAAGGAAGGCGTGCGGGTCTGGGAAGAGGAAGGATGAGCAAGCTGGGAACGCAAAAGGGCGAATTGCCATCTGGCGCATGCGCGGAGGAAATGGCTTGCGCAGGCAGGAAGGTTGTCTTGATGCCGAAGCAAACAAAGCCAATTTCAAGGCTGCAGCATTCGCTTACTTACGGGAACATCTGGCTTGCCGCGCTCTCGCTCATGAAAGAGGGGAAGATTTATGCCTATGTCCTTCCAGAAGGGATAGCCGCCAAATTCGGATTTTCCCCATCAAAGCTGATGACCTATTTTGTCCTATACAAGCTCGAGGACGAGAAGCTCATAGTTTCGAGGTTCGAGGGGAGGAGGAAGTACTACGAGCTCACTTCCAAGGGGAAAAAAACGCTTGAAAGCGGTAAGAGGATGCTTGCTTACCTTTCAAAGAAGCTCTAGGTAGTTGGATGGCGAAACGCACCCTGCTTATCACGGGCGCCCCTGGAACTGGGAAAAGCACGGCTGCAAAAATGCTTGCGCAGAAACTGGATGCTGCCGTAGTGGACATAAACAAGATAGTGAATGTGCTGAAACTGTACAGCAGCACAGATGAAACCGACGGCGCAAAAATCGTGAGGCTCAGGGAGCTTTCCGATGAGCTTTCCGCCGCAATAAAAAGCGAGAGGAGAAGCGTGGTTGTGGAGGGGCACCTTGGCTGCGAGATGAAGCTGCCTGTTTCAAAAGTGGTTGTTCTCCGCTGCGAGCCGAAAGCTCTCCGCCAGAGGCTTGCCGCCAGGGATTACCCCGCCGAAAAGCTGGCAAGCAACGCAATGAGCGAGGCATTGGACTACTGCACCGTGCTTTCCGAGAAAAATTACGGCAAGGGGAAGGTATGGGAGATTGACACCACTGGGAAAACAGTGAAGCAGGTGGCGACCGAGGCGGAAAGGATATCCGAAGGGAAAACTAAAAAGAAAACGCACGTCTCCTTCCCTGATGCGCTTTTGCGGGAGGCGATAACAGGAGAAAAAATCCGGAAGCTTCGCGAACAGCCCTAAATTCCTGCAAAGTCGGTCTCTTTCTTGCCTCGCGGGAATATTTTCATGTTCGGGGTCTCGACCGGAAGCCGGTAATCCTCAGATATGCGCATAAGCTCGGACAGATCAAGCATCCTGTCAAGCGAAAGAAATGGCACCTTGCCAAGAGGAGTGTCTTTCCGAATGACCTTGAAAGTGAGCACCTGGAACATGCCCGAGCGCTTTACGCGCACGCTGATTTCCCCCTTGGTGAGAGCTTCCTTCTGCTTTTCTTCGCCCATGCCAATCAGCCCGGAAAAATGTAGACAAGGAAAAGCACGGCGCCAGAGTCATCCATCTCGCGCTCGATCCATGCTTCCTCGCCGTTCTTGAGGTACATCCTCATCACTTCGACCGCGAGGTTCCGGTGGGGGGTGATGTACACTATGCGCTTTCCCATCGAACCCGCGGAATGCCGCCTGCGCCTGACCATTGGGGGGAATTCTACTTGAAAGTTAAAAAAGAAGCATGAAAGTAGCCATTAGTCGAGGTTACGCCACGACCCCTTAGAAAAAATCAGTAGCCCCAATCGGATTCGAATTTGCTTGGCGTGCGCGCCAAGGCTTCGAATCCGTGAAAAATATAGTAGCCCCAATCGGATTCGAACCGATGTAACGAGGTATCTCCTCGGTTCAAACCAGCCCGAGTCAGAGCCTCGTGTCCTTAGTCTCCGTATGCGTTTGCATCAGGATTTGACCACTAGACGATGGGGCTACCGGCGATGATAGTGCAAGGATAGGTTTAAAATGAGTCTATCTCGAGCGACAGGTTGGCCGGCTCAATTTTCATCGTAAGTTCGCTTGTGGAGGCGAAGTCGGCGCCTGCGCGAAGGTAGTTGCCGGCGTTTTCAAGAGTGATTCCGCCGGATGCCTCGATGGTGATCCGCCTGTTTATGGCGCGCACAGCTCTTGCGATTTTCCGGAGCCTCTTTGGGGAAACGTTGTCCGCAAGAATTGCCTTTGCGCCTGATTGTGCGGCTGCAACAGCCTGCCTGAGCGAGGAAACCTCTATTTCCACGAATTTATCCGGCTCAAACGAGGAAACCGCAATCTTCACAGCCTCTTCCTTTTTCACCCGCCTCCCCTTCATTATCGCCGCGATGTGGTTGTCCTTCACCAGGATTCCATCGGAAAGGCCCATCCTGTGCGTGAGGCAGCCTCCGACTTTCACCGCGCGCTTGCAGGAGTCGGAAAGGCCTGGCGGCGTTTTTCTTGTTGCGGAGATTTTCCATTTGCCGAATTTCTTCGAAGCTGCCACAGACTTAGTGGCAATCCCCGAGAGGAGCGAAAGGTAGTTCAGCGCCGTGCGCTCGCAGGCAAGCACTGCGCGGCAGTTTCCATGCAGCCTGCAGACGACCTTGCCTTTTTTCACCTTCTGCCCCTCGCGGTATTTCCATTCGGTTTTCACCAGCCTGCTTTGGAAAACCGCCTCAGCTTCCTGCACCCCGCAGAGGACAAAGGAGGACTTTGCGGTTATTTTCCCGCTGCAGTGGAGATGGTGCTGTATGGCGCGGCTGCTGGTGATGTCGTGACAGGAATCGCGCCAGAGCTCCGAAAGCGCTGCCTTCTCTGAAGCCATCCTGTCCGGTTCGCGATTGAATTTGCCTTCCAATTCCACAGCAGGGATTCTGCCCCGACCTTATTTTATACCTTTATTCCGAACAGAGATGCATGTCAGGGCAGGAGGCTGAAATCGGGGCGCTTGGCATAATCATACTGGCAGGCGTGCTGGGCAGGCTCTTCCTGAAAAAGACCGGGTTTTCCGACGTATTCCTGCTGCTTGTGTTCGGCGCCTGCGCAGGCGCGCTTCTTCCCCAGCAAGCGGTTGCCTGGCTGGGGATGCTGATGCTGCCACTTGGCGCGGTTGCCCTGCTCATGATAATCATGGATGAGGGCCTGCGCCTTTCCTTTGAGAGCCTGCGAAAGCAGCTCCACAAGGCGATTTTCCTCGGGGTTTTGTCATTCGCGTTTGCCTTCGCATTCACGTTTTCCATAAGCTTTGGCTTGCTGGGGCTCCCCATGCTCCACTCTCTCATTGTTGCCGCCATATTCGCATCAGTTGCGCCTGAGCTTTTGTCAGGCTTCCTCTCCGCGCTTGGGGCATCCGAGAGCGCCAAGGGCATAGGCGAAATAGAAGCCACGATATCCGACTCGCTATCAGTCATGATTGCGCTTGTGCTTGCAGGCTCGGTTGCACGCGGTGGATTGGGAATTTCCCTCTCGGCTCTCCCTGGGGACATTGCAATCGTGCTCCTGCTCTCAGCCGCCAGCGGCTCGCTACTCGCCGCGCTTTGGAAGGCGTTTGTCTCGCACATTGCAGAGGAGAACGAGCATCTGGTGGCAATAGGCCTTGCCGCTCTTCTCTACGCCGGCGCAAGCCTGGTCGGCGCTAACAGCGTGGTGTCGGTGTTCGTGTTCTGCTTTTTCCTTGGCAACACCACCCATCAGGCGATTGAGGAGGTCCGGAAATTCCAGTCTGAAATCACGTTCTTCCTGAGGACGTTCTTCTTCATCTACCTGGGGGTGCTGCTTTTCCATTCGCCCAAGCCCTACGAAGTCGCGCTTGCAGCGCTCGCACTCTCGCTTCTGCTTGCGCTTGCCAGGATGGTTTCCAGCCGCGTGGTGGGGCTGCTTGACCAAAGCGCCAGGAAGGGCAGGCTGCTGGAATCGGTTTCCTCGCGCGGGCTTTCTTCCGCGGTGCTCTCGGTCATTGTGGCAGGCGAGCTCTCTTCCGCCGGGGTGGCGCAGGCAATAGACCTTCCGCTGCTCGCGCTTTTCGTGATTTTCTTCACCAACCTCATCACTGCTTTCCTTGTGTTCAAGAAAAGGAAGCTTGAGTGAAGAGACGACTGCTGCAGGGGCGATGGCATGCTGCGATCCGGCATACTGCTGCTTCTCCTTTCAGCATCGGCAGGCATTTCATTCGCAGT
>JAHFEN010000104.1:0-3137 GCA_023248455.1 Microcaldota archaeon
GTGACTGACCAGGGAGTTTATTTCGGCTCCAATGACGGCTACTTCTACTCGGTTTCGCTTTCAGGCGCACTGCGGTTCAGGACTCAGACAACTGAGGGTGTCTGGACCGAGCCTGAAGCATACAGCTCGCAGGGCAAGAACCTGGTGGTTTTTGGGACCAATGACGGCAAGCTGCATGGCATTGACGCGGCAACCGGCACCGAGCAGTGGGCTTTTTCAGCCTATGGCAGGCCAACTCCCACCATAATGGCAGACAATGCATTTGTTTTTGGCACTTCAAGCGGAAGGGTATACTCGCTTGCGCCATCGCCCATTTGCAGCTTCACCTACCCAGTCCAGCTTGACAACGTGGGCAACTTCCCAACAGGCGTGGAGGGCAAGGCAAGCGCTGATGCCGGGATTTCGAGCGTGCAGGTGCGCCTCAACAGTGGGGAGTGGCTGCCTGCGACTGGAAAAAATACCTGGTATGCCGAAGTGGACTTTACCCCTGCTGCCCCAGGAGCTGCAACTGTCGAATGCCGCTCGCGCGACAACGCAGGCAATACGGAGTCGGGCGAATACGCCTTCCTCCTTCTCATCAAGTCCGACACTTTGCCTCTGCAGAAGATGTACATCTCCGCGCCTGCAGATGCTGACCCCAAGAAAAGCTTCAACATATCCGCAAAGGATTCGCGAGGTGTGGACATCCGAAACGCTCAAATCAGCATAGGCGGGAAGAACCAGACCGGGGACAGCCCCTTTGAAGCAACTCTTGCAACAAGCGGCACTGTCCCAATCAGGATTGAAAAGTCTGGATACGAACCAGCGCAATTCACCATAAACGGAAGGGGCAGCCCTGAATTGCTGATAGTTGGGGGGGCGGTTGCGCTAATCGTAGTGGTGCTTGCGCTCCTTTACTTTTTCGTGATAAGGAAGATGCTCAAGATGAAATAGCACTGATTGATATTTCTCAACTTTTTACCACAAACTTTAAATAGGGTTCGAGGCAATAAGAGAAGCATGACGATTACGCTTGCTCAATTCGATAAAAAGACTGGGATAGGCCTAAGGAGTGGCATAAATATCACTAGACTTAGAAGCATAGTTTTAGCTGAAAGTATCTCCTCAACAATAATGTATACAACGGTCCTTGCCACTACAATGAAAAAGCTGGAATACTATGCGTTCGACGAACTTCAAAACAACCTTGAGCATCTAGGCGTCAAGAAAGACCTGAAGAGACGGGATGGGATGCTCGCAGCACTGAAAAAATATCACCGCGAGGAAACTGAATCATATCTGAATGCATCGGCAATACCAAAACTGCAGGTCCGAGAAGCAAGCAAAATGCTTTTAATCCTGCAAGAATCCAGAGATGCAAAGGGCCTTATGAGGCTCTCGCGTTTTGGACCAGAAGATGAAATGGACATTGCTGCTCATAAGAAGCTGCTCGAATTGAGCGGGAACCTTTTTGCACGGGCAAAGAAAGAGGGCTTTTTCAGCAAGACTGTTTCAGATATAAGGGTAAATGCTTCGATTGTGAATCACCTTTCAAAGCTTTATGAGCTTATTACCAATCACAAGCTGGAAGATTATTTGAAATATTTTGAAGAGAGAATAAGGCCCAGAAAAACCAAAGCTGCAATTAAGCTTGCTGATGATGGTGAACTGAAGCACTTGGTGGATTTCATCCTTCCCACGATAATTCGTGAACAGGGCAAGAACTAGCCCTGCTCGCTAGCCTTCTGGAAGACCTTTATTGTGTTTGCCTTTATGGTCACCGGGATGGGCACCGCGACTTCGGAAAGCTCCACAGTGACCTCGTCCTTGTTGGTGTCTATCTTTATGACACGCGCCTTTTCGCCTTTGAACGGGCCGGAAATAAGCTCCACCAGGTCGCCTTTTGAAACCGAAAGCACGGCCGGCTTAGCAGCCTCGATCATTCCCTCTATGTCCTTCAATGCCATGGGCTTGTCAAGGACGCCTTTTATGTGCGGGATGCGAAGGCCGGCCTGGCGGACAGACACCTCGTCCTCGCCTTCCACAATAAGATATCCCTTCAGGTCCTCGAAGTGCGCAATGGAGTAGATTTTCAGGCTCTCCTTCTTTATTTTCTTCATCAGCATTTCCAGTACGACCTTTTCCTGCCCTGCTGTCACGCGGTATACATATATCATGCAAAAAACCTCACTCCACCACCTTCAGCAGAAGCGACTCCGAGTATCCCCACAATCAGGATGCCCAGACCTGTGATTTTCACGATCTGCTCAAATTCGCGCCTGCGCGGCCTTGACGCCACGTAGAGCACGCGGCGCGCCTCCCTTATGTACGAGAATACGTTGAACATTTTTTCACCCTAACAGGTCCAGGTCAAGTTCGGCATCCTGCGCGCTTGCTGCTGCCGCACCAAGGTTCCGAAGCTCGTACTGCGGGAACTTCGCGCCAGCAAGCACAGAAAGCACGCGGATGGAGCTTTTTTTCGCGTTTTTCTCGATCCTGGCGCCCCAGATTATGTGCGAGGATGGGTCGATCCTCTTTGAAACCTCGGAAACGATGAGCTCTGCCTCCTTGAGAGTCATGTCCTCGCCGCCGGTCACGTTGATGAGTGCGCGGTTGGCTGTGGAAATGTCCACGTCAAGCAAAGGCGAGTTCATCGCGGTGTCGACAGCTATAAGCGCTCGCTGGTCTGGCTTTGCCTCGACCGAAGCCTCGCCTATGCCCACCACAGCGCAGCCTGCGCTGGTGAGTATGGTGCGGAGGTCGGCAAAGTCAAGGTTCACAAGGCCAGCTTTTGTCACAAGCTCGGCAATGCCTTTCACGGCGCCTGCCAGCACTTCGTCTGAAACCTTGAATGCCGTATTGAGCGGAAGGTCTGGAACTATGGAGAGAAGCTTGTCGTTTGGTATGACAATGACAGTGTCTGCGAACTTGCGGAGCTTGTTAAGCCCCTCAAGGGCGTTTTGCATCCGGATTTTCCCCTCAGAAGTGAATGGAAGCGTGACAACCGCGATTGTCAGCGCGCCTATTGACTTTGCCTGCTCTGCGATCACGTGGGCGCTCCCTGTGCCAGTGCCGCCGCCCATGCCGCAGGTGATGAACACCATCATGGCATCAGCAATCGACGCCTTTATCTCCTCGACCGTTTCCTTTGCAGCGGC
>JAHFEN010000104.1:3147-4019 GCA_023248455.1 Microcaldota archaeon
AGCCTGCGCCCATTCCCCTGGTGGTCTTCTTGCCAAGCAGTATTTTCTTGTCGGCGCGCATTTTCACCAGGTGCTGCACGTCGGTGTTCATGGCAATGAGCTTGACCCCCTCAATGCGCACCTCGTGCATGCGCGCCATGGTGTTGCAGCCCGAGCCGCCAGCACCCACCACGTAGATTTTGGGCTTGGACTGCTCTATGAACTTGAGGAGCTCCGCGTCCTCGTCCGAAACCGTGATGCCCTCAGGTATCTGCTTTTCAATGTTGTCAAGGCTCATGGGATTTTCACTTCCTGCACCTTCCTCGCTCATGCTAAGTATTTTTTATTCCACGTCGGATATGCCAAGGAAAATTTATAATGGGCGCACTCTGCCCAGAACTCCAGTCTTCAGCTCTGCACGGCTGCAGCCT
Organism: Microcaldota archaeon; assembly: GCA_023248455.1. Taxonomy (GTDB): domain Archaea; phylum Micrarchaeota; class Micrarchaeia; order Anstonellales; family Anstonellaceae; genus UBA10161. The sequence continues at coordinate 3,558 of JAHFEN010000104.1, forward strand.
TGGCACCATCCTTTGGCTGAAGCCCCATCCGTTGGCTTCAGCTGGCTGCAACTGCCGATTGCGCGTTTATCCTTCCATGCCCGTAAGTTGTGTCGTATCCGCGGCTTCCCAGGTCCTTCGAGTTCGTGTAGAGGATGTTTTTTATCCGGCTCACGGTGAGGGAAGGGTTCTTCTGCTTCATGAGCGCGATTGTTCCGCTCACCATGGGGGTTGCCATGGATGTGCCGCTTGCAGTCGCATAGGACGAGCCCGTCCATGCAGAGAAGATGTTCACTCCTGGAGCCACCACGCCATGGTCCTTCATTGCAAAGCCCCTGCCTGAAAACGAGGCGATGTTGTCATTGCTGTTCACTGCGCCAACTGTGATTACGCTCGAAATGCAGCCTGGGTTGGAAACGCCCCCTGCAGAATTGCCAGCAGCCGCCACCACCGCCTTGCCATGAGAAACCGCGTAATTTACCG
>JAHFEN010000105.1 GCA_023248455.1 Microcaldota archaeon
ATGCATTTGAGACAGGCGAAAAGGTCTCGGGCTTCACAATACACATCGTGGACTCCTCGCTTGACGGAGGGCCCATAATATACCAGGAAAAGGTGGACATCTCCGATTGCAGGACCTGGGAGGAAGCAGCGGAAAAAATACTGGGGCGCGAGCACGTGGGATTGCCCAAAGTTGTGGGCATGTTTGCAAAGGGAAGGTTTGAAATAAATGGCAAAGAAGTCGCTTATAAGGAGACTTTATAATTTATTATAGGTTAAATCCGCTCAAACAAGGGATTAAATGATTCACAGGTTCCTGAGCTGGCTAAAGCGGGTGCTTCTCAAGAAAAAGAGCGTCGTCCTTGGCATCTACGGCTCTCCCAATGTCGGGAAAACCACTCTTGCGAACAGGATAAGCGTGGATTTGGTTGGCGAGCCCATGGGCGCGGTCAGCCCTGTCCCGCACGAAACGCGAGTGGTGCACCGCAAAGACAAGGTCACGCTCAAGCTGCACGGCTACAGCCTGACCATGAGCCTGCTGGACATGCCGGGCATTGCAGTGAAAGTGGATTACCGCGATTTTTTGGAATACGGGTTTTCCAAGGATGACGCGCAGAAGCGTGCGCGTGAGGCAACGCGGGGCGTGGTGGACGCAGTGAGGCACATGGACAAGGTGGACGCAGCCCTTTTCATAATCGACGCTACCGAGGACCCATACACACAGGCTAACATAACCATACTTGGGAACATGGAGGCGCGGAACATACCTGTTCTTGTGGTGGCAAACAAAATCGATCTGCCAGCTGCCAACACCACCCGCGTGAAAGAGGCATTCCCTGGCTATGATTTTGTGGAAGTGTCGGCAATGACCGGAGAAAACCTCGAAAGGCTTTACAAGGAGATTGTCCAGAAGCTTTCGTGAACTGATCCTTGGTGGCAACATGCACAATTGCGTAAGATGCGGCCGTGCTTCCGCTTCACTTGAGGAGATAAACCAGGGCTGCCCCTGCGGTTCCAAAGTTTTCGTATTCAACAAGGAGGCGGTGCAAAATTCCGCTGAACAGGAGAAAAAAATGGAGCAGGCCGCCTCTTCACCTGCACCACAATCTCCGCTGCAGCAATATGAAATGCCTGCTCAGCCCATGCCTTCTGCAAGTGAAGAACCAAAGGCAGCTCCTCAGAGCCCGCATGCGGAAAAAAAGGAGGAAGCTGGCGGCGGCAAGGCGCCGGAATCCTATTTTGCTCGCACCACTTTCACTTCCGAAGACGTGGAGAACATAAAAATACTGCGGGAAGGGGTATTTCTCGTTGACATAAAGGCGCTTTCCAACAACCCGGTGGTGCTGAAAGACGAAGAGGGAATATATTATGTCAAGCTCCCATTCGAGGACAGCGGAAAAATCAGAGGCAAGCCAATCGGGGACGGCAACGGAAAAAACGAAGGCTTTTAGGGCATGGGGGCGTCACACGTCGAGCAGAATCTTGATCGTCCAGCCGGATTTATCTTCTGCCACCATGAGCTCGTGGTAGGTGACCGCCTTCACTGCGTCGCGCGGACGCTTTTTCTCGCCCCAGGCTTCCATCTCAAGGCTGCACGCATTGCTGTCGAACTTCCTCACTTTCATTGTCGAAAAAACGATTTCGTGCGTGTCAGCGTACGCTAGCAGGTCGCCAAGCGCCTGCACAGTGAGCTCCTCAACATTGTGCGCAGCCAGGGAAAAGGAAACGCTCTCCTTTTCTTTTGCACTTCCCAAAACAGAGAACATGGCCTTGGCTGCATTCTCAAGCGCGGATTCGTAGCTTTTGCCGTAAGCCTCGAACATTATGTCGGCAGTGTGCTCAAGGAATCGGTATTCCATATGCATCAGTAAAAAATCAGGATATATCGACTTCGGTCCCTATTGCCTGGCCGGGCAAGCCCCGCTCAAAGCGAACCAGCACGGCGCCCGAGTTTCCATGCGCCTTGCTGACACTGCCCACGATTTCCTTTCCGGTCGCTGTTTTCCAGGCCACTCTCTTTCCCAGTATCCCTGAAGCAGAAGCGCGGTCCTTCACGCCTTCCACCTCCACTATGTACTGGTTGGTGTATTCTGTGTGAACTCCGCGCCTGTAGTTGGTGAGCCTACCTTTCATGAGCATGACCTCCTCGAACACTTAGAGGGAAAGCCTATATAAACGCTTCTGCAAAGCTGCAAAGAAGTTTTTCAGGTCTCGGCCAGGTCCTTCTTGAGCTTCGCAAGCTCTTCGTGCACTTCAGGGTGGCGCTTCAGCGGATCCATTCTCGCCCTTTGCTCAAGCTCGGCAATTTTCACTTTCATGTTGGCGTGCTTCCTTGACAGGTCCTTTTTGCTCATTCCCATATGCCTTCTTCCACTGCCAGTCTTTTAATGCGTATGTCAAGGAATAGATTCGTGCCTTTATGGATAGCATCAGATAGCCACGAATGATCTTTTATTTATTCCTTTCCTCAAACATTGCATGCGCAGATTATACCCGTTTATCCTGATTTTTATGCTTGCCTTGGGCTGCGCAAGCCAGGTGAAGCTTGGGGCATTTGGCAGCGCGCACGAGCACGCGGACTTCAAGGTATACATAAATGGCATTCCCCTCAATTTTTCGCAGGAAAAATACCAGTCACCCCTGCCTCCGAACGGAAGCGATGATTCGGACTGCACCAACGGCACCCGACTCGCGCATTTGCATGACGGCAATGGCAACGTGGTTCACAAGCATGCCACGGGCGCCACCTGGGGCTATTTCTTCTCCACGCTCAATATTGCCCTCACCGACACCTGCATAACTATTGACAATGGCTCCAGCTACTGCAACAGCGGGCAGGAAAAGTGGCGTTATTTTGTGAACGGCAACGAGGTCTCCGGCATCAAGGACACTGAGATACAGGACTTAAGCAGGGTGCTTTTCACCTATGGGGCAGGCGATGCGCAGATACCCTGGCAGCTTGCATCTGTTACAAACCAATCAGCGCATGAATCAACTGGCCCAGCCTGCGGGCCTGAGCCTGCCATTTCCAGCCTGAATCAATCGCTGAACGGCTCGCAGAAGGCAATCGTTGCAGAGTATTACCATCTGGCCTCAACTGCCCTAGCCAGAAACCTGACCAGTGCAGACCTTGCCCTGATGGGGGATCTCACAGCCTCTGAAGCAGATCTGCACAAAGAATGGGGGGAAGCTTTGTGGCTCGCAGACAGGGGCTTCTCGCATCACGTCAGGCACAGCCTGGACGCGATATTCTTCATCGTAACTCGGGGAAAGTTCCTCTGCCCGTCAGATTCGCTTGCGCATGTTGGAGTTTTCCTGCAATACAATGAAACAGCAATGGCTGCGGATTCGCTGGAGGATGGGCAGAAAAGCCTTCCGGAGTGGGAGCAAAATGCCCTTGCAACCCGGGCAAGGAACCCCCAGAGCTACCCTGGCCTTGAGAAATTGCTTTCAACAATGAAGCAGGAGATATCTGACTACAACGCGGGGAATATTGCGGCAGCCATCTCGGAGTCATCCTTCCTCGAGCAGAACGGCTACTGCTAGGAAACCTGCCTAACCGATGCAGCCAATCATTCTTTTTAACCCATCATGCATTCTACTCATAATGCAAGGGCAGATCTGGTCGAAAACAATCCAGGAAGCTTGCAAGGAGGCAGGCAGCACCCCGTCCGGATTAAGTTCGAAGGAGGCTGCGTCACGGCTGGAGAGGAACGGCCCGAACGAAATACCTGACAAGGACAGCAAGGCCTGGTTCGAAATACTCCACTCGCAGTTTGCAAGCCCGCTTCTCCTAATACTCATATTCGCCTCCATCGTGTCGGCATTCCTAGGCGACGTGTTTGACACCATAATCATTATCGTGATAGTGGCCGCTAGCGTGCTTCTTGGCTTTTTCCAGGAATACAAGTCCGAGAAGGTCCTGTCCGAGCTCAAGCGCTACTTTTCGTACAAGGCAGTGGCGCTTCGGGACGGCGAAAAGCTGCAGATAGACGGCAAAGAGCTTGTGGTCGGGGACATAGTGTTT
>JAHFEN010000106.1 GCA_023248455.1 Microcaldota archaeon
CCATGACTGCCGGAATTCTGATTTTGATTCCAAAAGCATCCCTTTGAAGGCAGGAAAAAGGCTCTTCTTGAATGGGATTATTCGCATGTAAGGGGATGGAGGGGCAAGGTTAAAAAGTTTGGAAGAGTGTTTTGCGCATGGAAGAGCTTGCCAAAAGGCGCAAACGGCTGTTTTCAGGCGCTCCCTTTTCCGCTGCGCTTTTTTTCAATGCCGGACCTGGCAGCAGCGGTTCGCCAAGCTTCCATTACTTCTCAGGCTGCAGAGTGGATGGCTCCTATCTCGTGCTGAAGAGGGGCGGCGGGCTCATGCTTGCGCATGAAATGAACTATGAGGCTGCAAAAGCCGTTTCGCACTACCCAGTAAAGCTGCTTGGCAAGGATGCGCCTGAAGCTATAAGGGCAGCCTGCGGAAAGGGGAAGGTGGGCTTTTCCTCAGTTGAGATGCATGCTGCAAGGTATATGGCACTAAAGAAAAAGGCAAAACTGAAGCTGGTTGATGCATACTACAGGATAGAGGCTATCCGGGGAAAGAAAACGGAAAAGGAAGTGGCTGCCATTGCCGCAGCTGCGAAAATTACAAGAAAGCTGCTTGATGCCCTTGACCCATGGCAATGCGAATCAGAAGAGGAGGTTGCAAGGCTGCTCAAAATTGTCGCCCTTGAGGCAGGCTGCGAATTGTCCTACGAGCCGATCGTTGCCTCTGGCAGGAACAGCCGATTTCCCCACCACACACCTGGCAAGGCAAAGCTCGGCAGCATGGTACTGGTGGACTTCGGAGTGAAAAAAAAACAGCTACTGCTCGGACTTTACCCGCTGCTATTTCAGGAAAAAAGGCACGAAAGAGATGAGAACTTATCTTGTTTGCAAGAGGATATTTGAGAAAATTGTAGCAAAACTCCCTGAATGCAGGACCGGAAGGGATGTGGCGCTGCTTTCGGAAACGCTGATCGAGCAGCACAAGCTGCCTAAGCCAATACATTCGATAGGTCACGGAATAGGGCTGGAAGTGCATGAATACCCGCACCTTGGTAGGAAGGCGAATGACCGCCTGGAGGGAGTGGTGCTTGCAATAGAGCCAGCTGCCTACTTCAAGACCTATGGGGTGCGCTTTGAGGAAATGGTGGCAAACACCAAAAAGGGCTGGAAGAGGCTTTAGGCATAGAGTAGGATTAGCGTTTGAGCCTGGTTGCAGAATCATTCCAATGCTCTTTCTGCATTCGTCCGAAAAATCTCCTTTGGTCCCATTGGGGCCAAACTGGATCCTTCAGAGGATGCCGCCATAATTACACCTATTCCGATTTTCCTGCACAATCCATATTTAAGGCTATCGAGAAGGTTCCATAAGCAGTTTGGCAAGTCTTTTTAAAACATTACACAGAATAAACTCGCTGCGAAGACGGACACACGCGTTCTTCTGTCAGGAAGTGATCAAATGAAAATAGTCATATCAGACCCAAAGACAGGCAAGAGCTTCGGCCTTGAGGTGCCAAAGGACCGCGAGTCCTCTTTCATTGGTAAGAAGATAGGGGAAAAGCTTGAAGGCGGCATTGTGGGCGCTGACGGGTACGAGATCGCAATCACAGGGGGCAGCGACCTTGCAGGCTTTCCCATGAGAAGGGACGTGAGCGGCCCGAGAAGGGCGGGCGTCATTCTTTCAGGCGGCACAGGCTTCACCAAGCATGCCAAGGGAGTCCGTGCCAAAAGAAACGTGAGGGGCAACATAATTTCCGACCAGATAATGCAGGTGAACGCAAAAGTCGTAACCTACGGCTCAAAGGGACTGGAGGACCTGTTCCCCAAGGCTGCCGCAGGCGAAAAGAAAGAGGAAAAGAAAAAGTAATTTTCAGCCGGCAGAAGAGAAAAAAGCAGCGAGTGATACTATTGCAAGCTGAAGTGAACATCGGCATGGTGGGGCATGTTGACCATGGGAAAACCAGCCTCACCAAAGCCCTGACCGGAAAATGGACTGATACGCATTCTGAGGAGCTTAAGCGGGGGATCACGATCAAGATCGGTTATGCTGACACGACTTTTTACAAGAGCAAGGATGGCACCCATTATGCGACTGAAGCTGAAGCTGAGAAAGACAAGGCTGCTTGGCAGGTTTCAAGGCACGTGTCTTTCCTGGACGCGCCAGGGCACGAAACGCTCATGACCACCACCATTGCAGCCTCAAGCATACTGGACGGCGCGCTTTTGGTGATTGCAGCAAACGAGCCCTGCCCGCAGCCCCAGACAGAGGAGCATCTGATGGTCCTTGACATACTGGGCATAAAGAAAGTGGTCGTGGTACAGAACAAGATTGACCTGGCGACAAAGGAAAAGGCAATTGAGAATTACCAGCAGATAAAGAAATTCCTGGAGGATTCGTCATGCTCCGATGCGCCTATTGTCCCCATTTCCGCCAATTACAATGCGAACATTGACAAGCTGATTGAAACTATTGAGGGGACAATCCCAACTCCCAAAAGGGATGCCTCGCTTCCTGCGAGAATGTACGTGGCGCGCTCGTTTGATGTGAACAAGCCGGGCGCCGAGCTTTCCAAGCTGAAAGGAGGCGTGCTTGGCGGCTCGCTAATCCAGGGGACGCTGAAGGTAGGCGATGAAGTGGAGATGCTTCCAGGCCTTGCGAAAAAGACAAAGGAAAAGGAGGTCATCGAGCCGATTGTGCTTACCATTTGCGCGCTCATGGCTGGAGGCGAGAGCGTTCAGGAGGCTGCGCCAGGCGGGCTGATTGGCATTGCAACCGGGCTGGACCCGGCTGTTGCAAAGTCCGACCACCTGGCAGGCAACCTGGTGGGCAAGAAAGGGACACTCCCCCCTGTCATTTACGATGTCGAGCTGGAATACACGCTTTTGAAACGCGAAGGCTTTGACAATCCGGCGCTCAAGATGGGCGAGCCTATTGTGGTGTCCGCAGGGACTGCGACTTCGGTGGGCGCTGTCATGAAGCTCAAGGGCGGCTCGCTTTTCCTAAAGCTGAAAAGGCCGATTTGCGCCGAGAAGAAGAGCAAGATTGCGATTACAAGAAGGCTGGGGCAGAGATGGCGATTGAGCGGATTCGGGATATTGAAGTAAGTTTCGACTGCGGCATACGAATGTTTTTTTATTTAGCGTAAGCCAGAGTAATCCATGGAATTGCTGCTTGCAATGATGGTGATCGTGATTGCGTTCGCTGCTGCGTTTGTGGATGTGATGGTTGGAGGCGGCGGCCTGATCATGGTGCCTGCGCTTGCGGCGCTTGGAATGCCTATCCTGACAGTGATTGGCACCAATCGATTGTACGTGGTTGCCTTTTCATTAACCGGCATGCTCAACTACCTGAGGAAGAAGGTGCGCCTCAATCTGAAATTGGTGGCAGGATTTGCCATTCTCAGGGTGGCAGGAAGCGCGGCAGGATCGGTTTTTGTGCTAAGCATCCCTTCAGATGCAGTAAGGGGAATGGTGGTTTTCCTGATGATTGGGGCGATTGCGACCATTTTCTTTCTGCGCAGCAAGAAGAAGCTTGCACATTCCAAACCTGAAAAAATCACCTATGTTATTGCTGGACTGGCGATTCTTGTTGTCGGACTTTACGAGGGGGTGGTTGGAGGGGGAGGGGGGACCATCACAAGAGTGGTGCTCACGCTTCTGCTTGGCTTTGCCATGCTTGATGCTGCTTTGGCAGACCTTGCCATGTCCATTCTTTCATCGCTTGCCTCATCAATTATATTTATACTAAATGGCGTGGTGGACTACCAGCTTCTTCTGCCCATGCTAGCTGGCGGGATAATGGGTGCCTTTTCTGGATCGCATGTGGCTGTGGAAAAAGGGAACGCTTGGGTACAAAATCTCCTCTACGTGGCAGTGGTAGCGCTTCTTGTCAAACTATTGCTTTTCCATGGATGAAACATTTTATTTCTGAAGCTTTTTCAGCACAGCGCAAGCAGCGTCCTTCTTTTCATGAGGCACAAAGAGGTGGTCATGGTGGTAGGCTGAGAATGCATTTACCGGTATTTTT
>JAHFEN010000008.1 GCA_023248455.1 Microcaldota archaeon
GAAAAAAAAAACGATTGCGCAATCGTGATACCGTCCGCCAACGCAGTAGAGCTCCTGGAAGATCACCTGTCATTGCTTGCAAAACAGACCACGAGGGATTTTGATGTCATCATAATTGGAGAGGCGCCAAACAGGGCACCAACAGGGCTGAATCTCATCATATACAAAGAAAAATACCCTCTCGGCTCATCCGGAGGTTTTGGGCTCGGCAGGCTGCTAGCACACTCATTGGGCTATGACTGCATTATGAACGCAGACATAGACTGCTTCCCAGTATCTAGCAATCTTGTAAAAAAGCTTGAAGACCTCGCAAAGGCAGAACAGAAGATGGTCGTGCCATTTAGCGCCCCAAACAGCAGATGCATGCCTGACGAATCTACGGGCAAGCCAGGGGGCTCCACTGGCTACGGCACCAATCAGTACGGCGCTGTGCCCAGGTCGGTATTGGAGAGGTCAGGATTCGAATATTTCAGGCTCTTCAAGGGTGCCGAAGACCACGAACTGTTTGAGCGGCTCGGGATGGACGACCTGCTCCTGTGCACCAATGAAGTAAGGGTGCTGCACAAGTCGCAGCTTTTCGATTACATTGCGCTCCTTAAATTTCACGGCAACAAGTATATATACTACAAGAAAAGCGCAGTTATAGCGAAGATTCTACTCACTTCTTATGCATTGAGAAAGGGAATGCCTGTGCGGGCAGTGAAATATGCACTAGACGCATATTCTGACGTAATAAAGACACAGCTTTTCTATTCGAATTATCCAGACATAACAAAGCCAGTGTACGAGGCGCTTTTCCTGGGAATGGATGGAGTGAGCGTTGCAAGGACAACCAGCTTGGCTATTTTCAAGCCTCCTGCTGGCGCAAAAAAACTTGTTCTTTCTTTCGGCGAGAAGGCGGGTGAGCAGACACTTGACTTCACTGTAGGTACTGGCACATTAGGAAAAATGCGCCTGCTCACGATACTTTGGAAGGCAGTGCTATCGGATGCAGACTACTTCGAGCCCACTGAAAAGTTCCTCAAAAGCCAAGCGCGTTTCTTCCCCATCCTGCTCATGATTAAGCCCATGAGATATTCTGATGGAATTGTCTATTCGTCAGGCATGGCAGGCTGGCAGGCGCCATCCAATGCAATAAAAACAGCATTGCTTTCCCCGTTCATCATCCTGGTCCTCCTTTCCAGCATAATCAAGGCAGGAGTGATTGCCTACCCTGCCAAGCTTGAGAACCTAGAGGACAATCTCCTCAAATTCCTAGAGTATGTGAAGAAGTTCCAGTTGCTTCAAGAGAGGTGAGAGCATGAACATAACGGAAAGACACCAAAAGGCTTTGCATAGACTGGTAACTCACATGTCAGGCGAAAAGAAAAGCGACTGTGCAGTAGTAATTCCTTCAGGAGATTCCGTTAGAATGTTGGAAGCGCACCTTAGGAGGCTGGCAAGACAAAACACACATGAATTTGACGTCGTAATCATAGGCAAAGCCTCGTCCAGAGCGCCTCGCAGAATGAATGTCGTCACCTACAGCGAAAAATACCCTCTCGGTTCTTCAGGCGGTTTTGGGATAGGACAGGTGCTGGCTTATTCATTGGGCTATGAATACGTGATAAACGCAGATATCGACTGCATGCCTGTTTCTGCTGGACTGGTAAAAAAGCTCAAGGATGTTGCTGGAAAAACACAAATGACAGTTTTGCCCCGCCCAGTATTGCACAGTGGCGCAAAGGGAAAGATTCGATGGGGATACTGCCCAAATCAGTACGGCATTTGTCCGCGTCAGGTACTTGAAGAGTTCGGCTTCGAGCATTTCAGATTTTTTCGGGGAGCAGAGGATTTGGAATTTCAGTTCAGGCTGGAGATGGCAGGTAGATTACACTACGAGAACGACGTGGAGGTTTCGCACAAGCCCTTCCTTTTCGACCACATATCGCTTCTCAACTCGCCAAGCAACAAATACATATACTACAAAAGAAATGATGTGATTGCCAGGACTTTTATGGCAAGTTACGCTTTCTCGCGCGGAATGGCGGTGCGCGGAGTAAAATACTGCCTTGCTACACTTCTCGACGTTGCCAAAAACCACATTTTCTACTGGAACCAGCCAGAAATAATCAACGCAGTGCAGGACGGTTTGCGGATGGATACAGACACCGTCATTGCCAGAAGAGACAATCGGTTGAAGAGTGTTAAGATTGAAAGGGGTTGGAAGGGACTTATACTAGATATCGGGAGCAAGAAACTGGAAACCAGACGTTTTTTCCCAAAGCAAAAAAGCAGCTTCTTCCAGACACTTAGAATTGCTTTAGAAGTCATGGAACTGTTTTTTTCCGATGCTGTGTATCTTTCGCCTACCAGAAATTTTCTTGTGCACTATCGCAACCTGCTCCCGGTGCTGATGATGGCAAAGCCAGTAAAATACAGTGATGGGATGGTTTATACTTCAGGCATGGGCAGGCTAGACATTGTCCTGAATACATCAAAAACTCTGTTGCTATGCCCAGTCTGGCTAGTTTTAATAGTATACAACGCTGTGACTGTGAAGAAAGAGGTTTATCCCATCACACTTTCCAATCTTGAAAGGAACCTTAATGATTATTCTTGCTATGTAAAAAAGCAGGCAACTGTTTCTTCGACCACTGTTTGATGAATTGTTCCACTGTCTTTTCGGTTGTCGAAACTACAATCTCTTTCTTGAGTTTCTCAACTGACACATTGAATCTCAGGAGTTCGCTACCATGCTCTTTCAGTTTTACGCCAGCCATCTGAGACATTTTTTCAAGCGTTATGCTGCCCTCGCCCACCACGTTGTAAATCTCGCCCCATTTCCCTCTTTCGCAGAGTGTTTTTGCAATGCTGGCGACCTCCCAGGTATTGATGAATTGATATCTTGACTTCGGGGAAACGAAAAGCTTGTTGAGGCGCAATATGTCGTATGCCGGCCCCTTTTCTATGTTTTTGCCCAACATCCCTGCAAGCCGCAATATCATCCAACTTTTTGCATGCTTTTTTGCAACAATCTCACCAATATATTTTGAAAAGCCGTAATTAGAAAGCTTAGCTGACTGGATTTCAGCGCTCTCATATGTAAGTTCATGTTTCTCCTTGCAGTTGTAGACTTCAACGGTGGAGATATGCAGATAGTGTCTTGTGGGAAAATCACGAAGAAAATCAAGTGTTGAAGATACGTTCATCCCGAAGTCAAGAGCAGGGTCGCTGTCTGCCAGCCGTTTGCTTGAATTTCCATTGGCGTTTATTAGTATATCAAAGATCAAGCCTTTCAGGGAATCGTAATTTGCTCTGTCAATGCCAGTGACACCATATTTTTTGTCAGCTGAAAATACTTTGTAGAATGCTGAGCCCACAAACCCCTTATAGCCGATTATACCAACTTTCATTTTGCCCCGACCTTTTCTGCCAATATCGGGAGCTCTCCCGTGGATGGCTGATAATATATATCCTTCCCAATGGCTGATTCTATCAAAATGATCGCTATCTCCTTGATTGTAAGCCAAATGCGGTTGTAAATATATATTGCCAGCCGTGCAGGCTTGGATCGCGAGAGCGAATATAGTAAGTTAACGTAGAAGACGTTTTTGCAAAAGAGCCCGTGTACCACCAGTGGAAAAACGTTGAGCTTGTGGTTCTTGACCCGAAAACCGGCTCTCTCAAGCATCCTGTTTATGTGCAGAAAACCCCATGTCTGCAGGTGGTCGGTTCTTGCAGACATGTTCTTCCTGAATTCAAATGTCTGTTCCTCAGCAGGCAGTGCGATTATCAGCCTGCCGCCGGGCTTCAGTTTTCTGCGGAAGCTCCTTAAGTAATCCATCGGAACCTCAAGATGCTCAAGAACGTGGGAACAGTATATCGTATCCACTGAATTGTCATTAAAGCAGTCTAGGCTGTCGGCAAATTTGACGTTGTTCTGCCTCATCCATCTCTGTGCGCTTTTATCAACCTCGACTACCGTGACGTTTCTTATCATCCGAGTCTTGGCGCCGATACTGCCACCGAAATCAACAACTCGTCCCCCCCAGTAAGACGAACGGTCAAAATGGAATCTGAATGCTCTCTCCGAATCGAGCCGGTACTCTTCTTTAAGGTTTTCTTTTGGCACCGTTTGCTCGAAACAGTCAGAGTATTCTTTTAAGCCGGCTTTAACCAGAGGCCTCACCTTTTTGCATACAACAGCCCGAGCATCATGTGGCGAGCATCCGGCTTATAATACGAGTAGAAAGGCCGCCCGATTTTTGCCACAGAAAAGCCAGCTGCGGTGAGCCTTTGGCGCAAGTCCCTGTACCCAGAATGGTATTCGAGTATTACTTGATCAAATGCTGCAAGCGTCTGGTCGCTGCTTTTGAGCAGGATGCCGTATTCGTAGCCCTCGCAGTCGGACTTCAGGACCGCCCCTTTCAGCGAGTATTTACCGACTACCTGTGAAAGTGCGAGTATCTTGACTTTCTTTCCTTTACCATATATGGTAAGAGACTGGCTGGCATCTGCTTGGAAGTTCTCTGAGATTGTAATTTCTCCTCCCTTTTCAGCAAGTCCGGCATTCACAATATCCACATTCCTTGTCCCGTTCGCTTTGAAGTTTTTTCTTGCGCGCCTGCAAAGGTTAGGATAAGGTTCGAAAGCGATCACTTTAGCCGCGCCCTTTGCCCAGAAATATATCGCAGTGTCGCCGTCGTTTGCGCCTATGTCGACCACTGTTCGTCCCTTACAGTCTAGGAAGGAATAATCTTCGTCAAAGAATTGCTCGATGTTGTCACCGAGAAATAGTATCCGCCTGCCAATGAAGTCAAAGCTCACCCAGTCTCTCTTCAGAAACCTGATTTTCTTATTCTTAGAAGCAGCTCTGCGCGCCATGTTCCATTTGTGCCAGTCAAAACCTCTGGTAATCTCGAGCACCTGGCCAGTTGAGAACAGCACAGATATTGATTTTTTCAGGCCCAGTTTCAACTCAAGAAGCTCGTACCAGTTCCTGACTACCCTGGTGGTGAGGATGATTGAACACAGTCTGAGATAAAGCGTACGCAATCCAATGAAGGAACCTATTGCAAACGGCCAGTCTGAAACATCAATATTGGAAAGAAGGGACAGCATGCTCTGCCGTGGAATTACTACCGCCTTTTGTCGAGGCTGCATAGACTCACAGCCTTGTCTGGTCCCTATGATTAACGAACCAGTCGTATGTTTTTCTAATTCCCGCTTCCAGATCGACTTTTGGCTCAAAACCAAGCATGTCCCTCATGCGGGAGACGTCGAATATCTTGGAAGCGTGACCGTCTGGCTTGGTCCTGTCCCAGGCTATTTCGCCTTCAAAGCCTACAACTTTCCGCACTGTATCCACGAGCTCCTTTATGGAAACGCCCTTGCCAGAGGATATGTTTATCGGAAGCTCCTCGTGGTGCTTTTCAAGCGCAGCAACAATGCCATCAGCCACGTCATCCACGTAGATGAAGTCGCGGACTGGAGACCCTGTGCCCCATACTTCTATCCTATTGTCGCCTTTTTCCTTGGCAAAGTGGAAGCGCCGGATTAGGCCTGGAATGACGTGCGAGTTTTTGTCTGAAAAGTTGTCGTGCGGCCCGTATGCATTGCCAGGAATCACCGAAACCCAGTCAACACCATACTGCCTTCTGTATGCAGCCACTTGCAAGTGGTTTGCTGCCTTGGAAAGCGAATAGAACATTGCATTCTCGTCAGGAAGCCCCTTGAACAAGTATTCCTCCTTTATTGGGTTGGGCGAATCCTTGCCAAACGAGCAGCCGCAGAAGGTGTATATGAGTCGCTTTGTGCCAGCTTTCCTTGCCTCTTCTAGAAAGCAGGTGTTCATAGCCAGATTGGTGTAGATGAAATCGGCCGGATAGTTTTTGTTTGCCATTATGCCGCCCACTTTTGCAGCCAAGTGAATGACTGTGCTAGGCGAGTGGTCTCGGAAAAGCTTGCGGACTTCGGATTGTTCAAGCAAGTCGTAATCCATGGAGGAAAGGGCTGTTACTTTGTGGCCTGCTGTCTTCAACTTTGGCACTAAAGCATGCCCGATAAAACCTGTTGCGCCCGTGACTAGTATTTCCATGCAAAAACCTCAATAGTTCTTGAACCTGAAGTCCTTGAATGCGTTGTAGCCTTCCAAAAGCTCATTCACGCCATCCTCCAGCCCGTACTTGAAGGCAAAGCCAGTCTTCCTTATCTTGTCTGTGGAAACTACGTAGTTCCTCTTGTCAGGATCCTGCCCTATTTCTGCGTAGAAGATGTTGAAATCCGGCACCTCTCTTTGTATCAGCTTGGCAAGCTCCTCCTTGGAAAGGTTGTAGTCTGGGTGCCCGAGGTTATAAATCTGGTTTTTCATAGCCTCCCAATTGATCATTGCCCACATGAATGCCCTTGCTGCGTCGCGCACGTGCAGGAAATTGCGCTTGAAGGAGCGCTCAAAGAGCACCACGCCTTTGTCAGTCACTGCCTTCCAGACAAAGTTGTTGACCATTAGCTCGGTGCGCATGCGGGGCGAGAAGCCGAAAAGCGTGGCAAGCCTGAAGGTGATTGCGTCCCTGGAAGCCATTATAGCCTTCTCGGCCTCTGCCTTGCTCTTTCCGTAAGTTGAAATCGGGTTAAGGGACGATTCCTCGGTGCAGAATATCTCTCCGGTGGTTGCCCCGTAACCACTGTTGGTGTTTGGGAATATTATCTTCTGTCCGCTCTTGCGCAGTTTCAGAAGGTTCACTATTGCCTGGTGGTTGGTCAGCCAGGAGATTTCTGGCTTTTGCTCGGATATTGGGAAGCCGACAACAGCTGCCAGCGGGAAGATGAAGTCATACTTGCCCTCTGCCATCACCTTTGCCATCAGCTTCTGGTCAGTCACGTCCCCGTAGATGAATTTGAGCTTGCCTGAGGAAAAAAGGTTGAACAGCGTGTTTTGCGTGTACGAGAGGTTGTCATAGACTGTGACTGAAAAGCCGCGCTCAACAAGCATTTCTACCAGAATGGAGCCAAGGTAGCCTGCCCCACCTGTGATTAGTATGCTGGTGCCTGAAGCAGCCATATTGGAAAGCCTGTCTTCTGTTTCAGTGTCAAATTCCTGGCACATAAAAGCCCCCTCCCTTTCTTTCGTGGCATGATATTTCCCTAAGTCTATAAAAAGGCTCACTCATAAAACTCAGCCATGGAAAATGTATTCGTAAAGGCGCGCGCGCCCTCAAGAATAGGGATTGGCGGCGGCGGGTCTGACCTGCCCTCTTTCTTCGAGTCGGAGGGAGGCGCTGTCCTCAATGCCGCCCTCAATCTGTTCTCCTACACCAAGATGTCCAAGACCGGCAAGGGCTCAAGCCGTGTGGTATCTCATGATTGGGAAGTGGACAGGCAGTTCCAAGACCTGAAGCTTGAGTTCGGGGCTAACAAAAAGGACAACATAGATATGGTCCGGGCAGTCATGGAAAGCTCGCGCTTGGCCCCTAAGGACGGCTATGAGTTCGTATTGCATTCCACAAGCCCGAAAAATGCAGGGCTTGCGGGCTCATCAGCGCTCATTGTCTCGCTTCTTGCCGCAACCTTCAATATGACTGGAAAGCCGATGATGAACCGCAACGAGCTTGCCAGGACCGCATATCACATAGAGAGGGAAATCCTCAAACGGCCCGGCGGATACCAGGACCAGTATGCAGCAGTATTCGGGGGTTTCAATTTCATAGAATTCTCCAAAAACAAGATAGAGATCCAGCCGCTGCGCCTGGAGGAGGACCTGGTTGCTGAGTGGCACTCATCTATGATGCTTTTTGAGACCCCTTTTGTGAGGAAAAGTTTCGCGCACGACGTTGAGAGACAGAAGGAGGAAGACATACGGGGCGGGGGGGCAAGTGTGGAATACCTGAAGAAAATCAGGGATTATGCGTATGGCATGAAAAGCGCGCTTGTCTGCGGGGATGTTGTGAAGATGGGCGAACTGCTGCACCTTTCCTGGATTGAAAAGAAACAGCTTCCAGGAGTATCGACCGGCGAAATAGACCGCCTATATGAGGTGGCAGAAGGAAGCGGCGCGTATGGCGGCAAACTGTGCGGAGCGGGCGGAGGCGGGTTCCTGTTTGTGGTCTGCGACATGGCTGACCGGAAAAAGATATCCAACCAGATGGAAAAGAACGGGGCAAGAACAGTCAATTTTGATTTTGACTTTGAAGGGATGATCTCGTGGCGGACAAACTGCTGAAAAAAAGGATTTCTGAGCACCTTGAGACTGCCAAGCTTCTGCTTTCTGACGAAAAGCTGCAGCAGGACACTGAAAATCTTGCCCAGAGAATAATTGCCTGTTACAGCAAGGGCGGCAAGGTGCTGTTCATGGGCAACGGCGGCTCTGCCTCAGAGGCGCAGCACATGGCAGCCGAGTTTTTGGGCAAATACCTCCTGGAAAGGAAAGCCCTGCCTGCCATTGCACTGACTGCCAATACTTCCACCCTGACTGCGATTGCAAACGACTACAGCTACGAAATGGTTTTCAAGCGCCAGATTGAAGCCCTTGCCTCCAAGGAAGACGTGGTGGTGGGCTTTTCCACCAGCGGCAATTCCCCAAACGTGGTGCAGGGGCTGAAGTGCGCAAAGTCAAGGGGAATATTCACAGCTGCGCTTGTGGGGCAGAAAAAATGCGCGATTGACCTCTTGCCAGACATATGCATCAAGGCGCCAGGCGCAGCTGCCCCAAGGATACAGGAGATGCACACGCTCATCATGCACAGCATATGTGAAATGGTTGAGGCAACGCTGGTTAAAGAAGGAGTAATCTGAAACTGCTGCAATTGTTGCGGAGATTGACACCATGCCCAAGGTTGAAAAATGCAGGATATGCGGCTCAAATGACCTGCATTTCTTTTTGAGGCTCGGTAAAACCCCACTTGCTAACAATTTCATCAAGCCTGAAAAGGCAGATGAAAAGGAGGCAGCCTATCCGCTTGAGGTTTGCCTTTGCAAAAACTGCGGGCTGGTGCAGCTGGGCTACGTGGTGCCGCCTGAGATAATGTTCAAGGAATACATATATTTCTCGTCTACCTCTGAGACGATACGTGCCCATTTCGCATCCCTGGCTTCAGAAGTCCTTGAACAGTTCTCCCGGAAAAACGACCTGATTGTGGAGATTGCGAGCAACGACGGCGTGCTGCTGAAAAATTTCCTGGGCAGAGACATAAGGGCGCTTGGAGTGGAACCTGCGACCAACGTGGCGGCAGTGGCAAACAAAGCAGGTGTGGAAACATTAAACGAATTTTTCAACTCCAAGACAGCAAAGCGGATACTTGCTGAACGAGGGTCCGCCTCGGCTATAATCGCCAACAACGTCTTTGCGCACATACCGGATTTACATGATTTTGCAGATGGCTTGCGCACACTGCTGGCACCAGATGGAACGCTGATAATCGAATTCCCCTACCTTTGCGACCTTTATGAGAATCTCGAGTTCGACACAGTCTACCATGAGCACCTGTCCTACTACTCGCTCAAGCCGGTGATGCACCTTTTTGAAAAATATGGGATGGAACTTTTTGACGCCAGGAAATTCCCTGTGCACGGAGGCACCATGCGCATATACGCGCAGAAAAAAGGCGGAAGACATCCGGTAAACAAGGAGAGACTGAAGGGCTTCCTTGCAAGGGAAAGGAAACTCGGGCTTTACAGCACGGAGAGCTGGGATGCGTTTGCGAAAAGGGTCGAAAATCTGAAGATAGACCTTGTTTCCATGCTTTTGAGGCTGAAAAAAGAGGGTAAAAAGATCGCCATATACAGCGCGCCTGCCAAGGGCAATACCCTGCTGAATTACTGCAGGATAGGGAACGAAGTTGTAGACTATGCGGTTGACAAAAGCCAGCACAAGCAGGGCCTGCTCACACCAGGCATGCGCATCAGGGTTTTTGGGTTGAATATGCTAGAGGAGCGAAAGCCTGATTACCTGCTGATACTTGCCTGGAATTTTGCAGACGAAATAATGAAACAGCAGGCTGATTTCAAGAAAGCAGGCGGGCACTTTATCATACCCGTGCCCTCGCCCAGAATCATCTGAACTTCTCGGCTTTTTTGAAAAATGGGAATCCACGGTCTTTCTCAGACAATATTGCACCTTTTTTGGCAGGCCAGGCAATGCCAAGGTCTGGGTCGTCCCAGCGTATTCCACGTTCATTTTCAGAGATCTGTTGTTCATCAAGCAAATATAGTATGGCGGAATTGTCCTCAATTGCCTGGAAGCCGTGCGCCAAGCCCTTGGGGAGATAGACACCTGCATCTTCTTTTGCAGAAAGGATGAGCCCGTGCCATTTGCCAAATGTGGGCGAACCCTGCCGCAGATCCAGGAAAACATCGTAAACCGCACCCTTGGTGCACCAGACTATCTTTGATTGTGGATACGGGTTCTGGTAATGCAGCCCCCTTGTCACATTCTTCCTGTTTTCAGATATCAGCACCTCTGCCGTCTGAAAACCAAGCCTGATGCAAAGCTCTGACTCGAAAAGCTTGGAAAACCTACCGCGCGAGTCCTCTGCCTGGAACGCTCGCAGCAGGAGTGCGCCGTTTATCGGGAGTTTGGAGACCTTGAGCTTAATGTTCCCACCCTTTCAGATCCTCAAGCTGCCTGTTCAGCGAAAGTATTTTTCCAGCCAGCTTTTCTACCTTGCTGTTGTCCACCTTGAGGCTGGATTGGACAGGCATGCCACGCTGCTTTATCGATGTTTTGACCAGCTTGCAGCCCCAACCCATTGATTTGCATATTCTTTCAGCCAGCTGGTAGCGGGAAAGGTAGTCTGCCCCTGTCACGTTGTAGGCGCCGGATGCTTTTTTCTCAATCAGGATTCTTGCCATTCTGGCAAACTCAATGCCGCATATTGGCTGAGAAAACTGGTCATCCGCAGCCCAGAACTCCCTTTTTTCCTCTGCAGCTTTTTTCAGCCGGAGGAAAAAGTTCGCCCCACGCTCATCGTGCCCGAATACCCCTTCTGTCCGCAGAATAAGGTAGTCTGGCGAG
>JAHFEN010000107.1 GCA_023248455.1 Microcaldota archaeon
GCCCTTGTATTCCGCTGTGGATTCCCATTCGTCAGGTCCCATGCAGACAAGTATGGCGCCTTTTGGCTTGAGCACCCGATGGAGGCCATGGAAAATCTTTGAATGCTTTTCACGTGGGACGTGGATTATTGCGTAGAATGAGACCGCCCCATCAAATGAATTATCATCAAAATCAAGCTTTGTCATATCTTTTTTCAGGAATTCACCTGAAGGAACTTGTTTGCGGGCAAGATTAAGCATGCTCTTCGAAATGTCAATCCCGGTCACTTTGAACCCATGGTTGGCAAGTGTCTGGGCAATTGGCACTCCGGCTCCGCAACCAGCATCGAGGACTTTGGCGCCTTTTGGAAGCAGTTGCATGAATTCAGCGAGCTCTTTCTCATTCTTAAATAGCCACGGGGTGAGTAGAAAGCGAGTCCTGTTTCCTTGGAAACGAGGCACAAAAGTGCCACGCGGAAATTTCCTAGGAAACGCACTGTGTGTGTATATTCCATGTAGCTCAGGCTAATCAGTAAGCATCATACCGTCCGTCTCTCATCGCTGCGAGTAGCCGCATTCGAACCAGTCATATTTTGTGCTGTACTCATTTAAGGGCCCGCTGACGCAGCAGGGGAGTATGGAGCAGACTGAAATCACATCGCTCAAATTCGCAAATCCGTCTGTTCCTGGCTTCCCAGATACGCACTCGCCCCCATAATAGCCTTTGTAATGCGCGCGGTAAAAGGTGCCGTTGCCTGTTGTGGTGCAGAATTTGTCAGGCGGGAATGGGCCGGTGGAAGTGAATTGCTCGAGCCTGATAATTTTAGGCTCAGTGCTGTTGTTCTGCAGCCTTGGTGGTTCAGGAACAATGAGCATCGGGATTTGGGATGGCTGCACTTTCGGAGAAGGGGTTGTGTTGGTTTGCCTTGAAGGCTGGGCCGGCGGAGGAAGCGGAAGCTCTGGAGAAGGGCCGGGCACTTGCACAGGCTTAGGCGCAGTGCTGTTGTTTGTAAGCAGCTGCGCCTGAGGGGGTTCAGGCGTTGCGTTGGTTTGGGCACCAGCAGGAATAAATTGGGGCGCCTTTGGGATTGCATGCTGGTCGGGTGCGCCCGACCCGCCTTTTGGCATAACTAAAAAGTACACTGTGCCAGCCGCAATTGCAACAAGGGCAATCACAGCTGCAATGAAAAGGATTCTGTCCGCAGTGAGGACCCGGAAATATTTGGTCATGCCAGAAATTGGGGAGAGGCCGCTTGAAGGAGGAGACATTTGGCTTTCTGGCTGAGTTGGCACTGCCCACTGGGATTGTGCTGCTGGTGTTGCTTGTTGCGCTGGCTGTTGGCTCGTTGCTTGGGAGATTGCCCCCATTTGTTGCTGCTTCGCACCTAATGGCTGCTGCACTATTGTTGGCTCTTCCGCCCTGGGCTGCGCTGCAATCTGGGGTGGCCTGACTGGAATGATTGGAGACTTCAGCTGTTGTTGAGGAGGATTGATTGTTTGGGGCTGCAACGCTTCAGGCTGAATCTGCGCACCCGCTGCTGGCGCCCCTGGCTGCTGCTCTTTTTTGCCGAACAGCTTAGGCAGCGAGAAAAGGGGCTTTTTTTCGGTGGCAGCCTCGGCTGGCTGCTGCTCTTTTTTGCCGAACAGCTTAGGCAGCGAGAAAAGGGGCTTTTTTTCGGTGGCAGCCTCGGCTGGATTACCGGCCTGCGGTTGGGGCAGCACTGGCTCAGAGGGTGCCATTATTTCTGCAGGCGCAGTTTGCGCCTGCTTCTGAGGCAGCTGCTTTGCCTGCAGGTCTGCCTTCAGGTCTGAAGCAGCCTCCTGCTGATTGCGGTAGCTGTCGGTTTTCATGGCAATAATCTTGCCGAAAGCCGAGATTACCCTGCTCTTATGCCAGCCCACAGATATGAGGGCGCGGGTTATCTGCTCGTCAGTCCTTCCTTTCTCCCTGGAGCGTAGAATGAAATTGATTATGTCCTCGTCGCCCATTGCATCACGCCCATCAATCTCAAACATTGCTTATAAGCCAAGCTGGCTATCGGAAAGAGTGCAGCGAGACTTGCCTGGTAGAAAAGGCATCGATAGAGATTATTTCTGGGAATTCCGCCGCCCTTTTCCCAAGGATTATGTTCATTGCCTGCTGCGCAGCAAGGCAGCCCATTGCATTTGCCACCGGGCCAAGCGAATGGTCGCAAGGTGCGGCGCGATGACTGAAGGCACGTTGACCCACACCGTGGCTTTCTGCAGCATCTTGCGAGCCGCATGAAAAGAAGCTGGATTTCGCGTCTCTTTTAATATTAAATTCCTTTTCAAAATCCTTCCTGCCGCGAAAAACGCTGAGCATGCCCCGCGCCCCCAGCGCCGATGCGAATATGTAAGGCACCCCTGCTTTCTTGCAGCCCCGCCAAACCGCAAGTCTTGAATGCGCCCTATCTGTGGCATCGATTATTGCAGTGCAGTTTTTTGCAAAGGACACCGCGTTCGCCGCTTTTATTTCCCCGAATTTTGAGATTTTGCATCTTTCGTTGACGCTTGCTGCGAATTCCTCCGCAACTTCTGTTTTCTTCCGCCCGTCGCTCGCCTTAGACCAGAGAGACTGCCTGTTTGCGTTTGATTCCTCGAAAAACCCGATGTCCGCTATTTTTATCCTGCCCACCCCTGCCCGCACAATAAGCTCGAATGCTATTCCGCCAACGCCGCCCAATCCTGCTACCCCAACGCAGGAGGACGCGATCTCCCTCTGCCCAATTTTACCGATCGTGCTGACGTTTGCAGCCAGGCGCCTTTCAGCCATGATTGTGCTGTCAGTATGAAAGCATTTAAGCAGCTTGCCCCCAATTCCTGCCATGCGCCCTCTCGTCGTGATTTCTTCTGAGAATGCAGCCAGCCTCAATATCAAAAAAAATATTCTGCAGCTCGAAAAGCCCGCCGTGCAGGAAGGCGGCTTCTGGTCGTTTGCCGATTTTGACATGGCGGAGTATGCTGGGAGCATTGTGGAGATAATCCCTGCGCACCATGCGGACTGCTATATATTCGCAAGCACGCACAAGAGCGCAAGCAATACTCCGGGCTTTTCTGTCCATACTCCAGGGAATTGGGGCACTGCCGAGCTGGGAGGCAAGCCTCGCACGCTGAATTTTGCCATGCCTTCTAAAATCAAGCTCATTGCACGGAAGATGAAAGAGCTTTCCGATGCTTCACTTGAATGGCAGGTTTCAGTTGAGGTTGACCACCACGGCCCCACGGTCGATAAGCCTGTGCTGTTCGCTGAAATAGGGAGCACTGAGAAGGAGTGGATTAACGAAATTGCTGGGGAAATAGCTGCAAAGGCGATTCTTGCCGCCATAAAAAGCAATGAAACATTCCCCGCCTATGTTGGCTTCGGGGGCTCGCACTATGCGCCGAAGTTCACGCCAAAAATAGTGGGGGGAGGCATTGCATTCGGGCACATCGTTTCCGGCTATTCGCTTGAGCGCTCGGGCGTGGACGAGGAGATGCTGAAGCAGGCGATGGAAAGGAACGCCGAGCCGATTGCGTCTGCCTTGATCGACTGGAAAGGCATAAAGGGCGAAACAAGAGGCAGATTGATAGCTGCACTTGACGCGCTGAAAATAAAGTGGGAGAAGGCGTGAGCGGGCGCACTCCGTATATATTTGTTTCTGATTTTAAACTATAGGTGGGTGGGAATATGGCAATGAAACGGCAAAATGTTGCAGTTGGGCTTGCAACCGCTGGACTGTTAATTGGCGGTCTTGCACTCTTGCGATTCGAATGCAGCAAAGTCGAAAGCACCAAGGAATTCAATGCGCCAAACCAAAACAACGGGCCTGCAAACAATATCGCGCCGAATAGAAACCAGAAAGCATTTGCGCGGTTTGAATTGCTGAAGGAAAGCCCAGCCCAATCTTCTGGAAGCCAAAAAAAGGCGTGAACCGCTATTTCTTTCTCCAGCAGACTCTCCATCAGAACCTGTCTCAGCCACTTGCCTCCCAAAACGT
>JAHFEN010000108.1 GCA_023248455.1 Microcaldota archaeon
TGAAAGGAGCTCGCCTTTCTTCTCCTCCATCTTTTCGCTTGCTTTCGCTGTCTTTTTCGCAGCAAGAAGCATCTCCCTAGTGATTTCCACCGGCGGAAGGTCGGTTTCAGGATAAAGACGTGCCTTTCCAGGCAGCGGCCTCATGTAGCTTGAGGTGCCGTCAGCATTGGCCTTCCTTGTCTCCTCAGGCACTCCAAAGAAATTTGCTCGGCAGGCGACTTCAGAAAGCGCTGCCTGCGCCTTTTTCTGCTCGCCCACCACCATTACAAACGCATCCTGCTGCCCCACAGAAAGCGCGACCTTTGCTTCCGCGATTTCATCATCGCCAAAGTTGTATTTGCCCAAATCCTCGTCAGAATGCAGGAGGCCGGGTATGCCTGCAGAGCGTGCATAATCCGCAAGCTCGGTGCCGAACCTCCTGCCAGGCGCCACTTCCCTTCCTAGAAGGCCATCGTACCTGTCAAGCTTCATGCCAAGAACCTTGCTGCCATTCTTCATTGCTTTTGAAACGAGCTGCGATCTCGTATCCGAGAAAATTTCAGTAAGGTCAACGTAAGTTGCGCCAACTTCCTTCCCGCCCAGCCGTTTTTTTGCCTCAGACGCTATTTCCAACACCTTTTTCTGCCTTTCTACTTCCAGTTCCACGGTCTTCTCGACCATGTCAAGCGCCTGCACACCCTTTATCTCCACGCGCGCGCCTTCGGGTATGGAAACGTTCAAATCCTGCCTTATGGTGCCTATGCCGCGCGCCACCAGCCCAGTCCTTCGGAGCAGCGCGCCTATCGCAAGAGCGGCTTCCTGCGCCTGCCTGCCTGTTTTCAGCTCAGGGGCGGTCGCTATCTCCACAAGCGGTATGCCCAGGCGCGACAGGTCGTACTCCGCCTTGTGGTCCTTTCCCTCCACAATGCCCGCGCTTTCCTCCTCAATGCAAATCGTCTGTATGCCGAGCTTTCCAGCTGGCGTGCTGATGCTTCCGCCAAGCCCCACGACGCCAGTCCGCTGGAAGCCCGAGGTATTGCTGCCATCGATCACCGTCTTTCTCATAATGTGCAGCCTGTCCACTGGCCTTGAGCCCAAGAGTTCGCAAAAAACAAGAACAGCGCCAAGCGCCTCTTCGCTTGCAGGGTGAGGAGGCTCCTCGTCAGCCTCCACCAGGCACGAGCTTTCGTGGCTCGCCCTGTAGTGGAAAGCCCGCTCTCGCATGGCCTCCACCCGAACGGCAGAATCCAGCTCACCAAGCTCGCTTCGGACGGCGTGCAGCCTGCGAGAAAGAGAGATCCCCCCCCCATTACCAGCCTGCCTGCACCTGCAAAAAAGCTTGCGCCCTGCAATCCTCTGGTGTATTTCAATCCCGCACATCATCAGCCAACACACTCCGTTGCAATCGCACGCCAGCCCCCATCCTTGTTCCTGCACATAATGGAAATCACGCTGCGCAGTCAGTAATCAGCAATGTCGCTTCTTTCGGTTATTTCCCCGACCAGGCTCTTTTCCATGAGCTCCTTCACTTTCGGCATTTTCTTCTCGTGCCCAAGCACCCACATCATCTTCACATACGCTGTTTCGGGCGTCATGTCGCAGAGGTTGCCCATCACGCCTGCCTCAAGAAGGACCCTCTGATTGGTATAAACGTTCATGTCCACCCTCCCATAAATTGTCTGGGAGGCAAGGAAAACAGGCACCCCGGAATCCACCAGCGCCTTTACTTCTGTAAGAATGGAAGCGGAATTCGGGTTTTTCGCAAGATTCACAGGGAGGTGCCCCAGGCCAAAGCCCACCAGCACCACTCCGTCGTGTTTAGAAAGCGAGGAGATTTCCTGCGGCTTCATGCCAGGGTAGATGTACCTCATAGCAACATCATTATTCATTTTAGTGTCAAGCGTGAAGTTTGCCGCAGGATTCCGCGCCATCGCCCTCTCGGATACCCTTTCCACTTTCTCTGCCAACACCCTTGCCGCAGGCAGGCTGGAAACAGAATGGAAGGCATCGCGGCGCGAAGTGTGCATCTTTCGCACTTTGGTGCCGAAGTGCAGAACGCAGGCATCATCATTCATGTTTTCGTGCATGCAAATGAAAACCCCTGACAAGTCGGATTTTGCCGCCACCATGGCAGAGTGTATGTTCGCTTCAGCATCCGACGAGCCCCTGTCCGAGCTACGCTGGCTTCCGGTAAGAACCACTGGGCAGGGAAGCCCCTGGATCATGAAGGAAAGAGCAGCAGAAGTATAGTGCATAATATCCGTGCCGTGCGTGAGCACCACACCCTCCGCGCCATCATTTATTTCCCCGGCAACTTTCTTCGCCATCTCAATCCAGTGGAATGATGCCATATCCTCAGATGCAATCGAAAAAAGAGTGGACGCCTTTATGTTGAATCTTGACAAGCTCGGCAGGCTCGCCACGAGCTCCCTTGGGCTTGTGGTCGGGTAGACCGCGCCTGTGCGATAGTCGATTTTATTGACAATTGTCCCGCCGCAACCAATGAGCGAAATGAAGGGCTTAGCAGCCTTCATCTCATCATCCACCGTCTTTCTGTTGCCCACAAGCGAAGCAGAAGACCTTTCCAAAACTTCTATAGCGGTGATCCTCTCCTTCTTTATGCCGATGTTATAGCCAGAACTCATTTTTACTGTGGTGAAGTCAGTGTCTTTTTCTGAGGCTGGCAGCAAAACCCCTTCGCATTCTTCAGCCCCGCAGCTTACCCTCACAAGGTCGCCTGGCTGCGCCGCACCCGCAGCTTTCGGCACTGCTCCTTTCCTGGCTTTAGGCATGGTCGGAATTTGCAGTCGAGCATTTAAAGGGTTTTGCAGTCCCAACTTCTACCATGGGCATAGAGGAAAAATTGAAGGAACTGGAAGACGAGATGGCCCGCACGCAGAAGAACAAGGCCACCGAGTACCATATAGGCATACTCAAGGCCAAGATAGCCGCGCTCAAGCGGGAGATAATCGCGCCCAAGAAGTCCGGGGTGCGCTCAGGCGGCTTTGACGTAAAGAAAAGCGGGGATGCCACTGTGGTGTTCATAGGGCTTCCCTCGGTCGGCAAATCCACGCTCCTGAACGCCCTGACTGGCTCGAAATCCAAGGTCGCCTCCTATGCATTCACCACGCTCACCTGCATACCAGGAATAATGGAATGCAAGGGCGCAAAAATACAGCTCCTTGACCTGCCGGGCATCATTGTGGGCGCAAAGGAGGGCAAGGGCAGGGGCAAGGAAGTGCTGGCAGTAGCCCGAAATGCCGACCTGGTGCTCGTACTTCTCGACGTATTCCAGCCAGGCATCCTCTCCAAGATAAAAGAGGAGCTTGCAGGCATTGGAATCAGGCTTGACGAGACGCCCCCTCAGATTTACATAACAAAAAAGCTCAGGGGCGGGGTGGAGATAAATGCAACCGTAAAGCTCACCAAGCTCAGCGAAAGGATGATCCTTGGCGTGCTGAATGAGTACGGAATACACAACGCATCCATAGTCTTCCGCGAGGACGCCTCAGTTGAGCAGCTCATTGACGTTTTGGCAGCCAACCGCCGCTACAGCCGCTCGCTTGTAGTGCTGAACAAGATGGACATGGTAAGCACCCAGTACCTCAAGCAGATACAATTCGATTTCGTGCCTGTGTCAGCGGAAAAGAACCAGAACATCGAGAAGCTCCGCGATGCAATCTACGAAAGGCTCTCCCTGATGCGCGTGTACACCAAGCCGCGCATGGACGTGGCTGACCTGAAGGAGCCCATGATGATGAGAAGCGGCGCTTCAATAGAGGACGCGTGCAACAGGCTGCACCGCGACCTTGCGCGCGACTTCAAGTACGCGCTCGTGTGGGGCAAGTCCGCGAAATTCCCCGGGCAGAAGGTGGGGATAAACCATGTGCTGCAGGAAGGCGACATATTCACCATAGTCAAGAAGCAGGGCTGATGGCGGAAAGCTTGCGCGTTACAACTTAAGATAATACCTGCGAGCTAAATCCACGAGCGAAGC
>JAHFEN010000109.1 GCA_023248455.1 Microcaldota archaeon
ATCCGCACCACTATAAGCCCCCTGGCAGCGTGCTTGCAGGCGCCCGAAGGGTCCATGTGCTCAAGTGCTTTGTCCTTACCTACAGCATTGACCAAAACAGCCAAACAGTGTTCCTCAGAAAATTCCCGCACCACAACGAGGCCTATTGATGACCCTTAAGCAAATCCCATGGGCAAAGCCATTACAGGGGCAAATAGGCAGGCTCTTCTCCCGCCTTCCATTTTCCGCAAACCAGTTCACGGTTTCCTCTGTCTTTTTCGCGTTCCTTGGCTTCTATTTCTCCTCCATGCAGCTTGCCCTCCCATCCCTTCTCTTCTTCATAATTTCCGGGGCAATAGATGCAGTTGACGGCGCAGTTGCCCGCGCCAAGCGCCAGGTCTCCAACAGAGGCGCATACATAGACGGCATGGCTGACAGGCTGGTGGAATTCCTTTTCATAATGTCATTTTTCTTCTACCCGCTTTCCACATTCGTCATTCCAGCCCAGCTTTCGCTCATACTCATGCTCTTCTTCGGCTCGGCAATGACCGGCTTTGCCACTGCATACGCAGAGCACAGGCATGTCGCAGACTCAGGGAAAATAGCCGCGCAGCCCGGAATAATGCCCCGCGCAGAGCGCCTGCTGCTCCTTTTCGCTGCATTCGCATTGGCGCCAATTTACCCCATCCTAGCCAGCCTCCTCCTCCTTGCAGGGGCAGTGCTGTGCTTCCTAACATTCTGCCAGAGGTTCTGGTATTTTGCTGAATAACTGACTATTGCCCGAGCATTGAAAGGAGCTCAGAAGTAGAAATAGCCTTCACCCTCTTCTGCTCTTTCAGTTTTTTGTCGTTCGACCAGATGGCAGCGCCTTTAAGCGCAAACGCAACTGCCAAGTAAGCCGCATCGTCCTTGTCTGGCGATACCTGCAGCGCCTTTTTCATGTGCTTCTCAAATGCCCTGGCAGGGATGATAGTTATCCTCGAGCGCAGGACTGCCATTACCTTCTCAAACTCAGCCCCAGTTCCACCCACCTTTTGCATTATCTCCCCGCGGTGCTCGGCAAACTCCTCAAGTGCATATTCCGGGGCGTAAAGCTCAAGCTTCTCATCGAAGATCAGCCTCCGCGTGGCGCTGTCCTTTATCAGCGCAGAGAACAGCACGTTTGCATCGATGACGAGTTTCATGGCATTACGCCTTTTTTGAGAGCCTCTTTGCAAGGCTCCGGTTCACTTCCGCCCCTAGCCGCAGTGCGTCGGCCTCGGTCATGGCCGAGTCAGTCGTGAACTTCTCCAGGAACTCCAAATCCTTGATTTTCTGCGCGAAAGCCGCCCTTGCAACCTCCGACCAGTTGACAAAGCCGAACTGCGCCATCTTTGCCCTTATTTCGTCCGAGACGGACACTGAAACGTTTGCCATGTTAACCACCACTTATTATTTATATTAAAGATAATATTTATAATATTTAGCATGAAAGCTAGTATTGGTTAGTCCGCCTTCCGAATCTGAAGAGAATCAATTGTGTTTTCAGCCTCGCCCCTGCCAACGCTTTCCGCTTCGCCATAAGCTACGTCGTGCCTCCTTACCCTGTAGCGGTTGAAGGCGGAAGCCAGCTGTGCAGATTCCGCTGGAAGCACTTCTGCGCAGAACCTGACCACTGCAACGTGGTGCGCATCGGACGAGGGGCGGTAGCCCATGGAAGCCATCAGCGCCCTTCCAGCGGAAAGCATGGAATTGTAAGCGATGGCAAGTGCCCACCTGGTGTTGCCAGCATTTAGGATGTCCTCAGCCGCCTTGATGTCGCTGCGTGAAAGCGCAAGCAGCTTTGCGCAAAGCCCCTTATCTGGCCCGGCCTTTCTTATCATGCCCTTTTATCATTCATCACATTCCTGCAGAGATTCCTCTATTTCTCTAAATAAGAAAATCGGACTGCTGGCTTGAAGGAATATGCGCCTCCAGAATAAGTTCTCCCAACAGGGAAAGATTTACCGTTATGTTTCCCTGCGGACTGACCGTGGATGCCTGCGCTAAAGAAATAATTGGTTAATCTTAATGCATAATTTTATAAACTATTGTGCATTATAATAGATAAAAGGCGATTGTTTTGATAAGGGACGCACTTCTCACCCAGAAAAGGGAGCTTGAGCGCAGGCTTTCCGAGAAATACGTGCCGAAGGAAGCGAAAATAAAGGACCTGGAAAACGACCTGATAAAGGTGATTGTGGGGCCCAGGAGGGCGGGCAAGTCCTTCTTCGCAATCCGCGCGCTTTCGGCCCTTGGCGCCTTCGGGTATGCTAATTTTGACGATGAGCGGCTCTATGGCTCAAAAAATTACGACGAGATAATCGCCGCGCTGCACACAATCTACGGCAACCCCAAACGCCTGCTGCTCGACGAAATACAGAACCTTCCGAAATGGGAGCTTTTCGTGAACAGGCTTGCGCGCCAGGGGCACAGCGTGACAATAACCGGCAGCAACTCGAATCTCCTTTCCCGCGAACTCTCCACACACCTGACCGGGAGGCATGTGGCGACACACATATTCCCGTTCTCCTTCCGCGAGTTTTTGGGGATGGACGGAACCGAACTGACAGGGGCAGAGGCAAGGGAGAGGCTTGCAAGGTATGTGGAGCTTGGGGGCTACCCAGAGCCATGGGTCAAAAAGCTTGACCACAAGGACTACCTCGCAACACTGTTCGACTCGATAGTTTACAAGGACATCATGAGGCGCTTTCGGATCCGCTCGCCGCAGGCCATCGAGGCCTTGGCGGTCTACCTGATTTCAAATGCGGCAAGGGAATTCTCGTACAACTCGCTTGCCAGAATAACCGGCTGCAAAAGCGCGCACACCACTGAAAAATATCTGGCCTACCTGAAGGAGGCGTTCATCTTCTTCACGCTGAGCCGCTTTTCCTACAAGGTCAGGGAGCAGCTTTCATCGAACAAGAAAATTTACTGCACCGACAACGGCTTCATCCACGCCAAGGCTGAAAAATCAAGCCCGGACCTCGGCAGGCTCTACGAGAATGCCGTTGCAATAGAGCTGAAGCGGCGCGAGCTTTCCGGCGGGCCCAAGGTTTATTACTGGAAAAACCAGCAGCAGGAGGAGGTCGATTTCGTCGTCAGGTCCGGGGCAAAGACGCTGGAGCTGATACAGGTCTGCTACGACATGGGCAGCGCCAGGGCAAGGGGCAGGGAGGTCCGGGCGCTCCTGAAGGCTTCCAAGTCCCTTTCCTGCAACAAACTGCTGGTGCTCACCCATGATTTCGAGTCAGAGGAGAAAATCGAATGGTTCGGCATAAAAAGGGGGGTGCGCTTCCTTCCCCTATGGAAATGGCTCCTTCGCCCCAATCAAAAATAAAAGCAGGAATCAGCCTCTTCCAGGCTTGAAAAAACCGTTCTTCGATTTTGATAAACTATGCTTTATTTAATGCTGAAATAAGTAAACTGCGCTTTATTTGTTAAGGAGACAGCAAAACCCAAAGCAGGCTCCGGCGGCGCGAAGAATGCGCGAAACAGGTGAGCCGCCGCCTCCTTCGTGGCGGCTTGTACTGCCTTGCTTTCATCCATAACCTTCTGCCAGATATTCTGGTATTTTGCGCAATTAGAATGAGAAAAATCAGTCTTTCTTCGGGCCTTTCTCAATAATCATACCTTTGTCAGTAATTAGCATTGTTTCTTTTTCTGCAGCAGACGATTCTTTGGGTTTGTTTGCCTCTTCAACTTGCTGCTCGCGAGGAGTTTTCCTTTTCGATGCTTTCTCCACAGCGCCCCTCACTCTCTCCTTTGCCTTTTTTTCGTCCTCTTTTTTGGAAATATCAGCCACAGCTGCAGCGGACTGCTTTTGGGAGGCATCCCTTCCGCCTTTCTGAACCTTCATTTTCAATTCTTTTTCAAACTTTTGCTTAATCTCCTGGAAAATTCCGTCGAAGTACTGGCTCAGGCCGTTTTTGTCGTAAAAGTCTTTCACATCCTGCATGGTC
>JAHFEN010000110.1 GCA_023248455.1 Microcaldota archaeon
CCACTCCCCTGCGTATGGCGCCCATGCCTGCCTCGCGGCACACGTTCTCTATGTCTGCGCCAGTGTAGCCGTCGCTCTTCTTGGCAAGGTCCTCCAAATCCACTCCCTTGGCAGTGGGCATGCTCTTGCTGTGTATCTTGAATATTTCCAGGCGCGTCTTCTCGTCCGGCGGGGGTATTTCGATTATCCTGTCAAACCTGCCGCCACGAAGAAGGGCCATATCCAGTAATTCCGGCCTGTTGGTGGCTGCAATCACCACCACGTTCTTCAGGCCTGTCAGCCCGTCCATCTCGGTGAGCAGGGTGTCCACCACTCTCTCTGCGACCCTGTTCCCCTCATCGCCTGCCCCCCTGTGCGGAGCAATCGAGTCGATTTCATCAATGAAAATCACGCAGGGCGTTGCCATCCTTGCCTTCCTGAATGTTTCGCGCACCGCCTTCTCGCTCTCGCCCACCCATTTGGAGAGCACTTCAGGCCCCTTTATTGAAATGAAGTTCGCCTCTGTTTCGGTTGCCACTGCTTTTGCGAACATGGTCTTCCCTGTGCCAGGCAAGCCGACAAGCAATATCCCCTTCACCGGGCGGATTCCCATCCTGATGAAAACTTCAGGGTTCTTGAGGGGCAGCTCAACGGCCTCCTTGAGCTCTTTTTTCACGTTCTCGAGCCCGCCTATGTCGGCCCACTTTATGTTCGGCCGCTCAATGAACACCTCGCGGAGCGCAGATGGGCGGATTTCGCGCAGGGCATTGAAGAAATCCTCTCGCGTCACCCTCAGGTTGTCAAGTATTTCCGAGGGGATGAATTCCTGCTCAAGGTCGATCTTCGGCAAAATCCTGCGAAGCACCTTCATTGCCGCCTCCTTTGTGAGAGAGGAAATGTCAGCGCCGGTATAGCCATGGGTGATAGCCGCAAGCTCGTCAAGGTCCACCCCTCCTTCATATGCGCTGGCCTTGTCGCCTTCCTTCTTAATCCGGTATTTCTTTGTCCCGTCTCTGCTGAATGTGTCCATGTCGGTTTCATTTGATTTGAGGAACTTTTCCAAAGCGTCGATGTCCTTGAGCGCTATCTTGCGGGCTTCCAGCTCTGTTTTTATTTTGTCGATTTTTGGCTCTGCGGAAAACAGGAGCCCGTCGTCAAGCGGCATGCTCCTGGTGTGTATTTGCAGTATTTCCCTCCTCCCCTGCCTGTCAGGTACGCCAAGCTCGACTTCCCGGTCGAACCTGCCTGGTCTCCTTAGGGCCTGGTCAATCGAGTTTGGCCTGTTAGTTGCGCCAATGACGATTACCTGCCCCCTTGCCTGCAGTCCGTCCATGAGCGTGAGCAGCTGGCTTACCATCCTGCGCTCCACTTCCCCTGTCGCCTCCTCGCGCTTGGGCGCAATGGCGTCTATCTCGTCCATGAATATTATCGAGGGCGCATTCTCCTGCGCGTCCTTGAAGATCTGGCGAAGCTTCTCCTCGGATTCCCCGACGAATTTGCTCACAAGCTCAGGGCCACCGATGTGCACGAAATTCGCGTCGCTTTCGGACGCCACTGCGCGGGCAAGCAGGGTTTTGCCTGTGCCAGGCGGACCGTAAATCAGCACTCCCTTTGGCGCCTCTATCCCCAATCTTTCGAAAAGCTCTGGGTGGCGTATGGGGAGCTCGACCATTTCCTGTATCTTCTTCAGCTCCTCCTTCAAGCCCCCTATGTCGTCATAAGTAATGGTCGAGACCTGCGCCACTTCCTTCTCGGGCGCCTCCTTGAGCACGAGCTCGGTGCTCTCGTTCACCATGACAATGCCAGCTGGCTGCACCAATGTTGCGATCAGGGGGAAGGACGTCCCAAAGACTCCGATGAATATTGTGTCGCCCCTGTTGAGCGCGCGGCCGATCATCTTCTTTTTCACGAACTGGTCGAATCCTGGCGAGTATTTCATGGGCTGCGTTGGGGCGAGCACGACTTTCTTCGCCTCCTTGAGCTCTGCCTTTTTCACGATGAGCTTGTCGCCAAGCCCCACGCCGGTATTCTGCCTCAAGTAGCCGTCCATGCGTATTATGTTCAAGCCTTCATCCTGCGGGTGCGCCTGCCACACGAGCGCGGCAGTGCTTCGCTTTCCCTTGAGCTCCACTATGTCCCCTGTGGAAACGTCGAGGTCCTTTCGCGCCTTGGAGTCTATCCTCACAAGGCCCCTGCCGACGTCATTCTGCAATGCCTCTGCTACCTTAAGCTCGAGTGTTTTAGCCATAAGTATCCCCTATAGTACCCTGTCTCCCAACCCCTAAAAGTGCCTAAAAAGCTTATAAAGGGGGTCGGTTTTCGGCTGGGCGGAAGCTGCCTCACTTCTGGCTATTTAATGTTTTGTTCCCACAATTAAAAGCGGTGATGCCGTGTTCGTTTTCGCGCTAAAAACAAAGCCCGCCCAAGCTGCGGCAGAAACAGACTATGCAAAAATCGTGCAGAATACCATCGATTTCCAGAAAGACCTTGCCAAGTGCAGGACTGAAGCGGAGAAAATGTCCGCAGTCCACAGGTTCCTTGAGCAGGGAGGGGCGCACCGCGACCTATCAGAGTCAAAGAGGAAATACTCCAGCGTCATATTCTTCAACACAGCTGTGGCCCTTCAGGTGGGCGAGGAAAAGGTGCTCTACCGCGGCTCGCAGCTTTCCAAGCCCATCACAAGGCAGCTGGACGCAGGCCTTTACACGTTCAACTACGACACCGAGAAAAAGGCCCTTACCCTTTACTCCATGAACAATCCTGAAGACGCGGTCAAGATATCCTTTGCAGGCAGGGGAGGCGCATTTGAGCAGATGGACAACATTGGCCAAAATATCCAGGTGCTTTTCAATGGCGTTAAAAACGTGGCAGCCCTCTACGACGGGAACAGGGGGTTTGCAGGCTTTATGGAGAAGGCCAACGATGCGGTATTTGGAAAGGGCTTTGAGGTGTCCACGCCCGCAAACCCATATTCGGCATCCATGCAGAACAAGGAGGCGCTGATAGCAGTAAAAACAGCCATGTCCGGGTTTTTGACTTCGAACCTTAAGGGGAAGACCCTTGACAGCTGGAAGGGCATGGTGGATAAGATCGTAAACCCGGTCTTTAGCGCAACTCCCCTGCAGATGGATGCGATACAGCGGGAGCTAAGGCTTGAGGACACCAGGAACATCGACCAGTTCGGCATTGGCTTTGATGTAACTTCAAATGGCAAGATCTGCATGAACGCATTCAGCTATGCGAATGTAGACTCCAAAACTTCCTACAACCCGCTGATAATGTACCAGGTGGTAGACGGAAAAGCGCCTGCCTTCGACAACAATTTCGTTGGCAGGGGCCTGATCACGGTAGACTGGGACAACCTCAATGTAAAGGGCGAACAGTACTTCGAGGACCAGCTCACGAAATATTACAACCAGAACGTCAACCCGATCCCGAACATCTACGCATTTGCCTCAAACGTCACCATGCCAGTTGGGGAGCTGTCCAAGTCTTTTGACAAGCAGTATGCCGAGATTACAAGGAAGAAGTAGCCTTTTCTTTCTCTAAAATTCTGAGAGCGTCTTCTGCCCTGCCTCGCGCTCCTTTTCCTTTTCGCCGAATATGATTATCTTTCCGTATTCCCCGTCGTAGCCTGCTACCTTTTTCACCCTGCCTTCCTCCACCCGCCTGATTGCCTCTGCCAGCCTCTCGCCCCCTGCTTTTTTCAGCTCCTCGTGCGAAGCGTGCAGCACCGCAAACTCGTTGCCAAAGTGCTTTATGAGAGGGTAATACAGCTCGTCCACTGCCTTTGCGCTGGATTTCTTGCCCGTCACATCGCCAAGTATCTCCTTGAGGGGCACAAGCGACTCGAAGGGAACGGCGTTTTTCGGGGTGAAGCCCTCGGGCCTGTCCGCAAGCTTCTCCACGCGGTTAAGGACGCCGATTGTGAGTGGTTTTTTGCATACTGGGCAGATTCCGTTGTG
>JAHFEN010000111.1 GCA_023248455.1 Microcaldota archaeon
GGTTTTCCCCGGCCCGCAAGGTGAAATACAAAACAGTCAACCTCTACGAAATCGAGCAGCTCGCAATTTCAGGGAAGCTGCAGAAGAAAGAGGGAAAGGACTATTTCGAGTTTCCGGGAAAAGTGCTTGGCGCAGGCAACATCACAAAGCCGGTTGCAGTGAAATCAGCCGCATTCTCCGCAGGAGCCGCCACGAAAATCAGGGCAGCAGGCGGATCAGTGGAACTTTTCCTGCAGGCTGCGCCAAGGGCGGAAGCGAAGAAATAGGCAAGGCAGCATCAAAGGTCAGGCCCTGCAAATTCCACTATGAATATAAATGCTAAGCAGGCATTCTTGCATGCTTTTGTGGGCGCAAATAATCGTGGTTTCCATGAGCTCGCTTGACTTCCTCAAACCAGTCCTCCACCTCATTCCCGAGGTAGGCTCGCCCTCGCGCCCCCCGCCCATCTCTGAAAAGCTGATGTGGACAGGGATCGCGCTTGTCATATTCTTCGTAATGTACAACGTTGTGGCAGTGGGCGTGCCGCCAGCAAGCGCAAGCGTTGATTTCCTGCAGGTGGTCACTGCCAGCCGCATTGGCTCGCTCATCACGGTTGGAATAGGCCCGATAGTGCTTGCGAGCATATTCCTGCAGCTTTTCACAGGCGCAAAAATACTGAACATTGACATGTCAGACCCTGAGCAGAAGCGCACATTCCAGGGGGCGCAGAAGATCCTTGCGGTTCTGCTTTGCTTCTTTGAGGCAGCCGTGTTCGTGATATTCGCGCGCGTGACACTGGTCCCGCTTTTCCCAACCCTTGGCGAAGGGTATGGCATCAACCCGGACGGTACACAGGCCCTTCATGCGCCCTTCACCACTGCGCTGGTGATCCTGCAGGTGGCATTGGGCTCGCTCATCCTCCTCTATCTTGACGAAGTGGTTTCCAAGCACGGAATTGGGAGCGGAATCTCCCTTTTCATTGCGGCAGGAGTTTCCATGTCCATAGTGGGCGGAGCCATAACGCTCTTCATGGGCCCAGGGGGGGTGGTGGAAGCGCTTGGCTCGGGCAGCGCAGAGGCGCTTCCTAACGCATTGCTTGCGCTTCTTCCGCTTTTCTTCACAGTCGGCGTTTTCCTGGTGGTCTCCTATGCAGAGGGAATAAAGGTTGAAATACCGCTCGCATTTGACAGGGCTCGCGGTTTTGGCAGCCGCTTCCCGATCAAGCTCCTCTATGTGTCAAACATTCCGGTCATACTGGCATCAGCCCTGCTTCTCAACATGCAGTTCTTTGCAATCGGGCTGCAGGACAAGCACTTCTGCATTACCGGGAAATTCGACAGTGCAAGTTCTGAGCTGAACAAGTGCGCTGGAGGAATCGACCTTGTGCAATCAGTGGCATTCGTGGACTCGGGAAAGCAGATACGGGATGGGCTTTTCTACTTCATTTCCCCGATTTACCGTCCTCTTCAGGGGAACTACGGAGCGTACTTTGGCAATATAATAACCGGCACCACGCCAATTTTCGGGCTCCCCGAGTGGCTGCACGTAATTATATACATAATATTCATGATCGGCCTCTGCATAGTATTCGGCCAGTTCTGGGTGGAAACCACGGGCATGGGCGCAAAGGAAGTGGCTGAGCAGCTTGACAAGTCCGGCCTTCAGATACCCGGCTTCCGCCGCGACCCGCGCGTGGTTGAGAAAAAGCTCAACGATTACATCCCATACATCACGGTTCTTGGCAGCGCATTCGTGGGATTGCTCGCCGCGCTTGCCGACATGTCCGGCGCGCTTGGGACAGGCACAGGCATACTGCTCACAGTTGGCATTCTTTTCAGGATGTACCAGGACATGGAGAACCAGAGGCTGTTCGAGTCATATTCGGCGCTCGGCGGGCTGCTCGGGAAATAGGGCGCTTGCAGCAAAACCTGTTTGTGGGGTGGATTGGATGGGCATCACTATAATTCTGGGAGTGCCTGGGGCTGGCAAGTCCACAGTCCTTGCATCAGCCAAGGAAAAAAGCAATTATTCCATGGTCAATTACGGCGATCTCATGTTCAAGATCGCTTCCCAAAAGAAATATGCATCCCACCGCGATGAGCTTAGGCGCCTCCCCCCTGAAAAGCAGATGAAGGTGCAATCCGAGGTCGGGGACGAGCTTGCGAAAATGCAGGGCAACGTCATACTCGATACGCACTGTTCGATATCCACCCGGAAAGGCTACCTTCCTGGCCTGCCGCTCCCCCTTCTTTCGAAGCTTCCGGTGAAGCAGCTGGTGCTCATCACCGCGCCCATCAGCGAGATACTTGGGAGGCGCAGAAGTGACACCGCCCGCCGACGCGACGAGGAGACACCAGAGTCCCTGAAAGGGCACGAAGACTGGAACAAGTTCCTGCTCGCCACCTATTCCGTAGTATCAGGCGCGCCTGCGAAAATAATCGTGAACTCAGACGGAAAGCTGGAAGAGGCGCAGCATGCCCTGCTTGCCCTGCTTGATTGACGGTGTATGACTTGCTTTTTGACCTCTCAAATTACTGGATGCTCATTGCGCTGGTCTCGCTAGCCTACGTAATTGCCGTCAACTTCATCCAGAACAACATCGGCGGCAAAGGGAGGATGCGGTCCCTCCAGAAGGAAATGACTGAAGTCCAGAAAAAAATGCTGGAAGCTGCGAAAAAGCCCGGGAATGACGCCGAGTACGGCCAATGCACGGAAAAATACAACAAGCTCACATTCGAGCTTGTGGGCATACAGCTGCAGCTCACAGTGATTTTGCTTCTCTTCTACTTCCCAATCGTGGCATTCGTGTTCCCTTCCCTTGAGCCAGGCTCGCAGGACGATGCCCGGATCCATGTTTTTGATGATGGACTTGATACGCATTGCGACGCAAAGGCGCTCGACGGGATTTACTCCAACTGCTACGCTCTCCCGGCCAATGGGGTGAAGGGCGCATGGGTGGTGGGCGCTTACTTGAACTCAAGCAAAGGCGACTTGCTCTCTCGGCAGGACACAGCCATCTATTACGAGGGTGGCACGCCAGAGGATGTCTGGCTGCAGTCGGTTTCGCAATCCGGCTTGCTGGACGGCCTTGAAAACAAGAAGCCCTACATTCTCAACGCATCGACCGACAAGCTGGACTACAAGGCTGGCGAGGCAGTGCAGGTTTTTGTCCGGCCGTTCCAGGTGATATCGAAAACCGGCAACAGCCTCAATGACATCGTGAACTCGCTGCGCAACAACGGGATAGTCCCTTCGGCTAACGAAACAGCTGAGATCTCTGGCTTTTCCGAATCCGGCAGGCGTGAGTCGCTTCTTTCTGTTGGCGGCAAGCAATACCTATTCAGGAAGTCACCTGTCCTGTTTGGCGAGGACATGCTTGTCGGGAATTCATCGGTTCCGCAAGGCGCCTCGCTTACAGCGGTTTTCAATTCCGGGACCTTTTTCCACGTCGACCTGCCATTTGCGCTACCTTTATTAAACATCCGCCGCATAATCGGCTCGAGCGGGACGTTCATATTCTTCGCGTTCATCATGGGAATAATCTACAGCATGATACGCTCCGCCTATGCCCGCGTTTCAAAAAAACAATGAGGTGCAGACATGTCCCTTCCAAGGAATCGCTCGAATTCGGTGCGCAAAATACACAAGCGCATACCCTCAGGCAGGACCATACACTATGAAAGGGTGAGGAAGGGCAACGTGCACTCGTGCAGCCTGACCGGGGAGCGCCTCCAAGGAGTGAGCTCGGAGCAGGGGCTTTCCTCGTCTGCGAGCAGGCCGAACCGCAAGTTCGGCGGAAGCTTAAGCTCGCACGCGGCCTCGCGCGTGATTGCGCTTGCCACCCGCGTCAAGGAGGGCGCAATGTCCCTTGACGAGGTGGGCGTGAAGATGCTTCCTTACGTGAAAAGATACCTCAAGAAAAAGTAATTTTC
>JAHFEN010000112.1 GCA_023248455.1 Microcaldota archaeon
TGAAATGCGAGATAATCCCCCTGCCGTGCTCGCCCAGCACACCGTCGCCGTGCGCGTCGTCCACGTAGATGAACGCGCCGTATTCGTGCGCTATTTTCTCTATCTTGTCAAGCGGGGCGATATCGCCGTCCATTGAGAACACGCCGTCGGTTATAACGAATATTTTCTTGTAATTTTTCCCTTTTGCTTCCTTGAGCACGCGCTCCAAATCCTCCATGTTCTTGTGCTTGTAAATCGCGCGCTCTGCTTTGGAAAGCCTCACGCCGTCAATTATGCTGCCGTGGTTGAGCTCGTCTGACAGGAGCAAATCGCCCTCGCCAGAAAGGCAGGGGAGCGAGCCCTGGTTTGCCGCAAACCCCGTCTGGAAGTAGAGCGCAGCAGATGTGTGCTTGAAGCGCGCAATCGTTTTCTCGAGCTTGATGTGCAAGTCCTGCGTTCCTGCGATTGTGCGGACCGAGCCGCTTCCAGCCCCATACTTCTTCACAGCCTCTATTGCCGCTTCTTTGAGTTTCGGATGGTTGGACAAACCAAGATAATTGTTGGAGCACAGCATGATCACATCTTTCCCGTCCACCCTTGCGCGCGGCACAGAGGGGCCCTGCAGCGCTCGGAGCTTCCAGTCCAGGCTCTTGTCGCGAAGCGCCTGCACTTCCGAGGCTAGGAATTCATCGAGTTTCATGCTTTCACCTACCAAAACCATTTCCAGCACAATATTAAAACTGTTATCGGAACCTGCCATCCCAACGCAGAGGGTGGCAGACCGCCCTCCTGCATAGCAAAGGCGATTTAGGGGCAATACGCCACCCTTTGCGACCGGCATTTCCCCTTCCCAAGCTATTTAAACCGGTTTTGCCAGAATCTGCCCCATGCCCCATTTATTGCGCTTTTATTCGGGAGAGGGAAAGCCCACGCTTCTTTCGCGCGAGGATGACGAGGTAATTCCTCTCGAGCTCAAGCTGCATAAGCACGAAGACATTGACTTTTCCGCAAAAAAGGCGTGCATAGGCTTTCGCACGCCCGAAGGCTACCGGCCCTGCATGAACAGCGCAATTAACATCGGCCAGTGCCCCTCCTGCGCAGGAAGGGACATGGCGCGCGCATACACTGTGGGTGATTTCTCAGGCTTTCCCGAGCTTTACGAGGAGGCGAAGCTAGAGGAGTATGCGCTTTATCTTGCGGGCTTTGGCGAGGACATTGTCAAGTGCGGGATCACCCGGAAGGAGAGATTTGAGATGCGGATGCGCGAGCAGGGCGCGGACTTTGGCTGCATTGTCGCCTCTTACGCAGGACCTGACGAAATATACGACACCGAGCACGCGCTCCAGTACCGCTTCAACTTCAAGAACTCGGTCCGCATTGCTGAGAAGATGCGAAGATTGGTTTTCGACAAGGATATTGCAAGGGATAATTTCAGGTCCGCAGTGGAGCTTGTGGCTGGCTCAGGCGTCCTTCCTGACTTCACTCCGAACGTAATTGACTTCTCTCCCCACTACCCGCGCCTTTCCTCCCCAAGCGTGAACTACTCAGTAATTGGGGAAATACTCGGGGCAAAGGGTGAAATACTCCTTTTCCGCTCGCCCGCTGGCAGGGAATTCGCAGTCAACATGCGCGCAAAAGTCGGGCACTTCTTCGAGAGGAAATAGCCTAGGTCAGCCCTTGAACATCTTGCTCTGCTTCCAGAATTCCTCAAAGTATGCGCGGAAGGAGCCGGCTATCTCCTTGTTCACTATCTCAATCGTTATGGGATTGGAGGAAACCAGGAAGATCACCGCCACGTCCTTATAGGCGGCAAACCACGCAGGGGTATCGGTTTCAATCGGCATGTAGCGCGCGTCGCAGCCGGGAAACGAATTCCTGTTCTTCAGCACCTCTTTTGGGGTTTTTTGCGAAAAAAGAAGCTTGGCGATTATTCCCGCTTTTGCCCTTCTTGCATGGTCGCGCTTGAAATATGCATGGAAGTGCGGGGGCTGCAGCTCGGTTATCCCCATGTGGAAATACTCATCGCCTCTCTTCAGCTTCTGGTAGGTATGCTCGTGCACTGAAATCATGCCCTTGAAGCCCGTGAATACATGTACTTCGCTCTCTTTTGCCGCTCCTTGCATTGCTGTGAGCTTGGGCAGAAGCTCATTCAACTTTCTCTTGCTCTCCTCAAGCTCCTTCTGCCGCTCGTCCATGTATTCCAGCAGCCTGTCGGGCTGCGCTGCCTGGAAATATTTTGTCTTTTCCTTCACGACGTGCGACACCAGCCCCTTCTGCGATAGCCTTTCAAGCAGCTGGTAGATTATGGAGCGGGCCACGCCTGACTTTTCGACTATGGGCCCTGTTGTCGAGGGGCCGAGCTCAAGAAGCGCAAGATAAACCTTTGACTCGCCCCCTGTGAGCCCTGCCGCCTCAAGCCTGCTGGCCGCCTCGCCGTGCATAATGCAACACTGTCCTACCAGTAGTGGTGTGCAAGATATTTAATACCTCCTCAACTACATGAATAGCCAGCGAGAAACACAAGGAGGTGTTTGGGATGACCATTGCAAGGAAAATGCTGATAGTTGGAGCGGCTGCCGCAATTCTTAGCGGCTGCAGCATAGAGCGCGAGAGCAGGGCATGGAAGAAAGGAGTGCTTGTGGCCCGTGAGAAACGCACAGACCGCGACATCATGCGCGGACTGAAGGATACCGATGTGCGCAGGTTCTCCCGCTATTTCAAGTCAGGGCTTGCTGATTCGGTTGAAATGACTGCGATCAGCGGAAGCGACACAAGTCGGTTCAGGATATCGAAGGGCATGGTGCCTAGCGGATTGGAGGTGGAAAAATGATAACTCAAAAACAAATTGAACGGCAGAAGTTTTCCAAGACCAGGAAATTCTTCAGGGCAGCCTGGAGGGCGACAAAGACGGCACTCAAGGTCTCCCCGTTCTTCGGAGCCCCTTTGGTTGCGCAGACACTGCCGGATACCACCAAGGCGGCAGACGAGGCATTCCTTACTGGAAGCCTTGCAGCCAAATCGATAGTCAGAACATACGAAAGGCCGGAGGGGAAGATGAGCGGCATTGGCGCTGGCTTTGTTGCTAACTTGGAAATAGGCAAGTTCGGAATGGTGGAAGCCACGTTCACGGGCGTGAAGCAGACCGGAGTTAAAGGGCTGAAGACAGAGGAGGCAAGCATTTCTGCAGTTGTGCCTGCCGGTCCAGTTGTTGTCATCCCTTACCTTTACTCAGACCAGTACTTCGGGGTGGCTGCTGCCACGCCTGGAATTGTTGTGAAGGGGTTTGGGGGAAAACTCGGCTTCGAGCTTGGCAATGACTTCTGGGTTACATACGGCAAAGCCCTGCTGGGCCCGTTAACCATTGGAGTGGCAGGGATAGGCTGGAATGACAATGGCACAAGGGACGGGCCGGTACAGAAAATCGGCATAGACTTCAACACAAATGCAACAATGGGGAACGTTTCGGTATCAAGCGAGGCGCGCTACGCAGTGTTGCTCCAGGACGGCAGCAAAAGCACCACCTTCAGGGTGACGGTGAGCGTGCCCGTGTTCGGGGATTGATTGCATGGGCAGATTTGCATATGGAAAAAGAGCATACAAAAAAAGGCTTATTGCCAAGGACCCCATCTTGAGCAAAGGAACTGATGAGCTCGTCCAAACTCTTGGTGAGAAAAAAGGCTCAAAAAACAGACTATCTGCTGCCAGGCAGCTTGGAATCCGGGGCGCAACTGAAGCTTCAGCGATCCTGATAGAAAAACTGGAAGATAAAAGCTATAGGGTGAAGGAACAGGCGTGCCTTGCGCTCGGGAAAGTGAACTACCACGGGCTAAAGCCCGTGGCGTCGCGGGTTTAGAAGAATTCTGATAGGCTTGCCTGCGCCTGGCTTCTCTGCGCCACCTTGAACTCAAAGTCTTCATGCGTCCAGTGTTT
>JAHFEN010000113.1 GCA_023248455.1 Microcaldota archaeon
TTCTGCGCGCTTGACGAGTACGCCGGCAGGGAGGCGTTCGTGCACATATCAGAAGTGGCGCCCCGCTGGATAAAGAACATACACGAATTCCTTCACAAGGGGCAGAAGCTGGTGGCGAAAGTCTACCACATTGAAGCGGAAAAAAACCAGATAGACCTGTCCCTCAAGCGCGTGACAGAGTCTGAGCGCAAGGCCAAGATAGAGGGCAGCAGGCGCGAAAAGCGGGCAGGCAAGCTTTTCGAAGTCGCCATAAGGATAGCAAAATCCACAAAGTACGAGTCCTTTGCGGCCGAAAGCGCGCTTTCGCAGAAATACGGCTCGCTTGTGGATGCCGTGGAGGCAATCGGCGAAAAGGGCGAGGAATCGCTTGCCGGGCTGAAAATAGAGAAGGGGCTTGCAAAAGCGCTCCTGGAAGTGGCCTCCAAGAACATAAAGAAGTCGCGCTCGGAAGTGAACGGCATACTGACCCTTACCTCCTACGCGCCAAACGGCGTGGAAGTGCTGAAAAAAATATTCGCATCCGTCCCCAAGGCGCAGGGAGCGGAAGTCCAGGTGCTTTACCTTGGCGCGCCGAAATACCAGCTGCGCGTGGTCGCCGACGACTTCAAGAAGGCGGACAAGGCAGTCGAGTCCATTGTCGAGGCGATAATGGCTTTTGCAAAGGAGTCGCACGCAGCCGCAGAGTTCCATCGGCTCGAAATTTAGCTCGGCAGGAATTCCATACGATAGTAGCTGCTTATATAAGGGGATGAGGGACAAAAATGAAGCGCATGAGGCGCTGCAAAGCCTGCGGCGCATACACCCTGGACGAGTTGCATTGCGGGAAAGCGACTGCAAGCCCCCATCCGCCGAAATATTCACCTGAGGACAGGTATGCGAAATATAGGCGAGCTGGCCTGCAGGAAAAGAAGTGATGCTCAATGTTCGAAACCACCATAGTGGAAAAGGAAAAAGTCAAGATGAAAAACCCCATCCTGATCGAGGGTCTGCCTGGCATTGGACTGGTGGGCAAAATCGCGGCAGACCACATGATTGCAGAGCTCAAGGCAAAGAAGGTGGCCGACTTGATCTCGCCTCATTTCCCCCACCAGGTGATCATGCAGAAGAATGGAGTTATGCGGATGATAAAGAACCGCCTCTACCATGTTCCAGGGAAGAAAAACGACCTTCTTATCCTTGTCGGAGACGTGCAGGCAGTGACTTCCGAAGCGCAGTACGAGGTCACCGGCAAGATGCTTGACTATGTGGAGAAAAAAGGGGTGAAGCTCATAATCACTCTTGGCGGCTACGGCACTGGACGCGTGCACCAGACTCCCCGCATATTCGGGATAGTGTCCCACAAGCCCCTGGTTGAAAAGTACAAGAAATACGGCATTATTTTCGGCGAGTCCAAGGGCTCGATTATCGGCGCCGCGGGATTGCTCCTGGGGCTTGGCAAGGTGCGCGGGCTGCAGGGCATCTGCATCATGGGCGAGACGCACGGGGGATTCGTGGACCCCAAGTCAGCGCAGGGGGTGCTGGAGTCTCTCTG
Source organism: Microcaldota archaeon (assembly GCA_023248455.1). Lineage (GTDB taxonomy): Archaea > Micrarchaeota > Micrarchaeia > Anstonellales > Anstonellaceae > UBA10161. The sequence continues at coordinate 1,532 of JAHFEN010000113.1, forward strand.
CAAGATACTCGAGATAAAGGTGGACACCAAGAAGCTCGACCAGCGGGCAAAGGAGTCCGAGCAGTTCGCCAAGAAGATGGAGAAGGAGGCGCTTGCAGCCAAGGGGCTGTCCCCCACGGAGCACGGCAAGCACGACCTCTCGTATATCAGATGAAAAGATGGACAAGAAAAAAGAGAACCACTTACGATGCGCACGTATGCAGGCAAACTAGGCTACGTCCTTCTCTTTCTTGCAGTGCTGTTTTTGCTCTCAAGTTATTACCTTTGGATGGCACTGTCCTTTCTTGCTGCCATAATTGCATTCTTCTTTGAAAGGAAGTGGATGGAGAAGACTAACAAGGCAATCTAGAACCTTATTTCCGTGCAGACTGCTTTCTTCCCAAGAAGGAGCGCTGTGACTCGCTCGGGCTTTGCTGCATTCACTATGTAGATTGGTGCCTTTACCTTTGCAAGCTCGGCAATTTTCCCAGCCATGCCTCCTGTCACGTCTGGGGTTTTGGAGCCTGAAAGGTGCTTTTTGATTTTGTTGAAATTGGAGCGGGTTATTTTCGTCACCAGTTTCCCATCCGCGAATATGCCGTCCACGTTGCTTGCCAGCACCACCCTGTCAGCCCATTTCGCAAGATAGGAAATAATCTGGTCGCCAGAGCAGACTGAAAAGCCAAGCTTGGAATCCATCACCATGTCTCCGTAAAGGACAGGCAGCTTGCCCTCAGCCAGGCATTCGAGCACTGGCGCCTCCTCGAATGTCGCAATCCTTCTGTTTTTGGAAACAATGAGCGAGTGCGGGGCTATAGAAACTGCCGGCACCCCCTGCCTGGCAAGCGCATTTACAACCAGGCTCGAAAGATATGCGCACGCCTCCTGGGTCTTCCTGCACCCCTTCTGCTGCTCCATGGTACGAACGCCATTGTTTATGCCGTACTTCAAGACAAGCGCGTGCCCGAAGCTGCCTGCACCGTGCACGATCATTATCTCACGCACTCCGGATACCCATGCCTTTGCAATTGCTTTGGCGAGCGCTGCGATGGATGCATCATTAGCCTTCATATAGTCCTGCTTCATCGTGATGGCGCTGCCGCCCAGCTTGAGCAACTGCATGGGATGGTTTGGCTGGCGCTGGATTAAAACTCTTGCTTTCGCGGCGAAAGCCAAGAGAAGGGTGCATGACTCTTCAGAGCCGCAAGCTACATATGTTTTTAAACGCTACCACTAAGAAAATTTATGGTGGGCAGATGAGCAGTATGTCAACTCAGATTGTTGCTGCTTCAGACATACGCAAATGGACACCATTCGGACTAAAACTGATATTATCCCATGCCAAAATCGTGGAACACATGAGGAAAAAATACCACCCGGAATATGCCAACGTATCGTTTTCTGAGAAACACTATAAAGGAGCGCTAGTCCTTGGAAAAGAAGACCGCAATAAGCCGCCGCCGGTTTACCCATCGTATGAAGATTGGTGCCAAGGGGAAAATGCAATTGGCACATACCACAAATTTATTGACCTGCATGGTTGCGTCAAAGCTGATTTGCTGAATGATGACAATATTGATGAAACAATCGAGAAACTTGAAAAAGCCCAGACCAGTGCCGATGCGATCATATCAGGACCAAACACCAGAATGGTGGCAGTGTTCATAGAGAGGGGCTACGTCCCAGTCGGAATCCTCATATTCGAAAAGCTCATCTGACAGCAGAATGAATTTAAACGCCCAGAAGGAAATCCCACTTATGCGCATTCTGGTCGCACTATCCGGGGCATCGGGCATAGTTTATGGAAGGCGGCTAGTTGAAGAGCTTAAAAAATCAGGGCAAGACGTGGCAGTTGTAGTGAGCAGCGGCGCAATGGCTGTTGCCAAAGCCGAAGGGGAGCGGCTTCCAAAAGGCGACTTTAATGAATACGACCTGGCTGCGCCCTTTGCATCCGGATCGCACACGTTCGACGCAATGGCTGTCATCCCCTGCTCTGTGAAAACCCTCGGGGAAATAGCAAACGGGGTGGGCAGCAGCCTAATTACCCGCGCTGCGGAAGTGGCGCTCAAGGAAAGGAAAAAGCTAGTGCTGGTGGTCCGCGAAACCCCGCTCTCGTACATTGCAATTAAGAACATGGAGAAAGTGACCCTGGCAGGAGGCGTTATACTGCCTGCCTCGCCTGGCTTTTACCACAAGCCTAAAAAAGTGCAGGACTTGGTCGATTTTGTCGTTGGAAAAACGCTTGACCAGCTTGGAGTGGAGAACAGCCTGTTTGAAAGGTGGAAAGGGAAGAAACTTCCGAAGAGGCAATGAATAGAAAATGGAAGGCGAGGCCATATGATGTCTTTCAGGGATTTTGTCGGGCAATTGCGGCGCGAGGGAAAGCTCATTGAGCTGA
>JAHFEN010000009.1 GCA_023248455.1 Microcaldota archaeon
AAGGCCGCGGTTGCCGCATTGAAAACCAAGACCGCGCCCTTTGCCGCACTTGAGCAGACAGTGGACAAGCTGTCGATTTCCACGGGCGACAGGATGGCTTACCGCTCCGGCGAGGAAAAGGCTGCGATCTTCGCCCCGAAGTATGACGCGCTCAAGGCAAAATACGGCGGGCTGAAGGGGCAGGCCGTGGAGGCAAAGTCGCTGGTGGCTGATTCCAATTTCATGGGCGCCGCGGATTCTTTCATTTCCAAATCAGACTCGCTTGACCAGAAGCTGGAAAAGCGCGAATTCGACGGCTTCGACGCTCTCCTGTCAGGCTACGAGTCCTCGGCAAAGGCGCTTGCAGCTGTGATAAACAATTCTACATCTCCCTACGACAAGATGCTGGATGCGCAGGATTCGGCAGTGGACCAGCTCATAGAGGCGCAGTGGGGTGTGAACAGGCTTTCGCAGTCCTCTGTCAGCACTTACAACTCGCTTGCCGACAGGGAGAACAAGCTGAATGCCAGGGTCAAGCCGCCCATGTCCCAAAGCCAGTACGAATCGCTCGCATCCGACTACCGCAAGCTTGAGACTGATGCCAAGGCTTATGCGTCAACCTCTGCCACGCTTGAGGGCTCGGTTTTCGGAGTGGGCAATGCGATTGGAAGGACATCGGTGGATGGCGCCATGTCAATCGCCTCATCCATGGTCCCGATTTCATTCAAGACCAGGCAGAGCTTCGCGAAATACGTGCCACCGCTTGTGCTTGCCGCAATAGATATGGCAGTGCTTGCAGTCGGGCTGCTGGCATTCGCGGCAGTATTCTACTATTTCCACGGGGTGTTCAGAAGCAAATTAGCCATTTCCGGCTGGGCGCTTGCGATGCTGGGTTTCGTTTTCGTGCTCCTGATAGGCTCAGTCGGCTTCTACGCAATCGTGCTTTCGACCGAGAAATTCACCACGTTCGCTGACTTCATGGGAACAGTAAAATCCTCGGACAGGGTGGCGGTCGTGGTGGAAATCGGCGGCTCCGCGGACTCGGCAATGCGCGCGTGCGCAAGCCAGATAGAGTCGCAGCTTGCCCTTTCCGGAAAAAAGACGCTCAAGTACTACATAACCGGCAACACGTGCGCCTCTGTGACTCCGAAGACGGGCGCCAACAACACCACGGCCTATGACACCAAGGCCAATCTCGCTGCAGGCACCTGCCTTGACAATCTGCCAGACATCCCGATTTTCGACCTGCAGTATTATGGCACCAGCCAGACGCCAGTTTTCACCACCGTGGTCACCAAGCAGGCGATATTCAAGGGCAATGCCGACTACTACGGGAAAAAACCGATGTGCGACGCAGCCAACGTGCTCAACTGAAACAAGCGGCGCAAAAAATTCGGGCTTACGGGAGTGAATGAAATGAAGCTTTCGGAAAACGACAGGAAGGCAGGCTTTGCGCTGCTTGTGCTCGCAGCCCTTGGCGCGGCAGCCTATGTGTTTTTCCTATCCGAGCCTGCAGACCTGCCATCCGACGGCAGAGAGCTTTACTACTTGCTCAAAAATGCAGGCAGGGCGGGAATACTCTATGATGTGCGCCAGGGCAGCGAACAGCAGGCTTCAGCAATCTACCAGTGCGGCGTGGACATCATTTCCAAGGGCAGGTTCGCCGGGATTGCCCTTGAGAACATTGCATGCGACGAGTCAGGCTGCCTTTCAGTCTCCACAGAGCGCAATGGCACAAGCAGGATGACTTATGAGCAGGCTAAAAGGAAGTTTTCGAGCATTCCGTACATACTGATAAAGCCGGCAGATTCCTCATCGTACCAGCTCTTCCAGCGCCATATGGAAATCAGCATAGGCAAAAACTTCACGAACGCGAGCAGGTGCGACATCTCGGCGACGGAAAGCTGACCAAAATACAGGTCTGAGTGAACTTCTGTAAAAATAGGTTAATTTTACATCAGAAAAACCGAATCTCTTCAATAAAATCCTTGAAGGGCACTGTAGTTCGCATACAGCGCCACCCTCAGCCGGGGCGCTTTCCTCGCAAGTGTTTTAATCCTAGAACCCTTTTGCTCGCTCCAGATGGGTACGCCTGCAAAAGCGTTCACGGAAAACTGTACATAACCGTTTTAATTCTAGAACTCTACTTTTAGCCCTATGGACATCGAGGGGAAAATTGCGCTTGTGAAGAGCAAGCCTGTCTGCGAAATAGTCACCGAGGACGAGCTTCACGCTCTTTTCGAGGCGAATCCGCACCCGAAGCACTACATAGGCTTTGAAATATCAGGCAGGGTGCACCTCGGATCAGGGCTCCTGACCTCGCTTATGCTCAAGGATTTCATTGCGGCTGGAATCAAGCCGACCGTTTTCCTTGCAGACTACCACGCATGGATAAACGGCAAGATGGGAGGGGACCTGGAAAAAATACAGCAGGTGGCCGTGGGCTACTTCAAGTCTGCGTTCATTTCGCTTGGCCTTACTGAAGACAAGGTGGATTACGTGCTTGCCTCTGAACTTTACAGCAAGCACGGGAATGATTACTGGAAAGAGGTGCTGCGCATCACCAAGGACACCACCATGCAGAGGATGCTGCGCTGCACCACCATAATGGGAAGAAGGGAAAAGGATTCGCTGGACTGCGCATCCGTGCTCTACCCGGCAATGCAGGCAGCAGACATCTTCGCGCTTGATGCTGACATCGCGCACGCTGGCATGGACCAGAGAAAGGTGCACATGCTGGCCCGCGAAATTGCAATCAAGCACGGCAAGAAAAAGCCGGTCGTGCTCCACCACAGGCTGCTTATGGGCCTTCTGGGCCCGCAGAAAATGGGCTTTGACGAGAACGAGAAGGACGACCTGGAAATCTCCTCCAAAATGAGCAAGAGCAAGCCCGATTCCTGCATATTCATACACGACTCCGAGGCTGAAATTTCGCGCAAAGTGAAAGGCGCCTACTGCCAGGAGAAAAATGCCGAGAACAACCCGGTGCTTGAGATGTGCGAGCAGTTCATTTTGCGCAGTGAGAAGGACACGCTCGCAGTGGAGCGCCCTTCCAAATTCGGGGGGGACGTGGAATTCGCCTCTTACGATGAGCTGAAGCAGGCCTATGCGGCAGGGAAATTGCACCCTACGGACTTGAAGAATGCGGTGTCCCACTCCTTGTCAATAATGCTTGGGCCTTCAAGGAAATACTTTGAAAAGCGCCCAGAGCTTCTTTCGCAGATTGGCTGAATGAGCCAATTATGCATTGCCAGGAACTTGTGCAAGACAATTAAAGACTTTTTCCTCGAATCGTTTCAAAGGAGAGTGAAATGCTGGCCCTAAGACTTTTTGCGTTGCTATTCCTACTTCTGCTGCCATTGTCCTACTCTGCCCCATGCCAGGCTGCCTCAAGGAGCATTTACCTTGCAGCGGTCACAGGGGAAAACAGCGGGGGGGTTTTCCAGCTCACTGTTGAGACCAAGCCTGGCAACGGGACTATTTACACTGCGATCACCCCAAGGACCGGCTTTGCCACGCAGGACTCCGAGGAATCGGCAGTGCGTTACGCTTTTTCCAGCTCAGGCTATTCAAGGAGCGACTGCGATGTGCTATTCAGAATAAACGGCGACTTCAATGCCAACACCATAGACGGCCCCTCGGCAGGCGGGGCGATGGCAGTTGCCACGCGCGCAGCCCTGCTAGGGAAACAGATACGCCAGGACATTGTTATGACAGGGACAATATCGCCGGAGGGCGGAGTGGGCGAAGTGGGCGGGGTAATTGAGAAATCGCTCGCGGCTGCAGACGCAGGGGCGAAATACTTCCTGGTGCCCAAGCTGCAGGTGCACGAGGCGCTCCTGATTTCCTCGTTTTCCTCCGCAAAGGACTTTCGCGCAATAGAAGTAAAGACCGAGCAGGATGCGGAAAAAATCCTGTTTTCAGGCTATTCGCAGAATTTCAGCTCGCAGTTCAGGCCGGAGAGCAAGCAGATTCCAGAGGGCCTGCCCCAGCTTCCAATAGATGCCGATATGGGCAGGTTCACGCTGGTTGCGAAAAAAGTGGTGGATGACCTTGGCATTGAGGTGCGCGGGGCTTTCCAGCAAACGAAAGAAAACAATGATACTGAAACAATGCGCGCCTATTTCAACCACGAAATATCCAAGTACTATTCGCTCCTTCCAAAGGGCTATCCCTTCACTGCGGCAAACGCGGCATTCCTGCTTTCAATCGATGCTGAATATGTCAGGATTGGCGATGCGAAAATAGACCTTGACGGAAGCGTGAAGGACGTTTCAGCCTGCATATCCCAGCTGAAAAGCCCGGCAAAGACCGGTGAAAACTTCCACTGGGCCCTCGGGGCTGATCTTCGGAGGCTGTGGGCAGAGCAGAAGCTCAACCAGACAATTAAGAACCGAGCAGAGCAAAGCGGCTACAGTTCGCTCCGCGACCTGCTGTTCGCCTACAGCTGGTGCAAAATATCAGGGGAGCTAGCCTCCCAGGCAAACGACATAGGGGGCGAGCCGGCGGACGAATCTGCGCTGTCAGAGCTTGCAGGCGAAAAGATAAACGAGGCTGAGCAGGCGCTGTCTTCCTCTGCAAGGCTGGATTATGACTCTGCCTGGCATCTTGACAATGCGTATGCTGCAAACAAGAGCGGCAACTACGGTGCTGCAATTTACGAGGCTTCGTATGCTGAAACCATGCAGGGCATATCATCCGAATCAGTGGAGAACGTAAGCGAGGCGGCTGAAAAGCTTTCAGCAGGCAGCAGGTCGTCGCTTTGGGGCAAGATATACTACGGCCAGGGCATGTACCTCTACCAAGAGGCGCTCAACGGCAAGTTCGCGCCCACAGACGCGTATAGGCTGCTCCAATATTCCTCGGACCTGGACAGGACTTCAGGGCGCATTGACAGAGAACTTTTAAAGAAAAAGGGAGAAATCGTGCAACGAGTGGCGGTGCAGAGAGCGCCAGCTGCCAAGGCGCCCACTGAAATGGACGCCATGCTCTCAATAATACTGGCGCCCTGTGTCGCGGTCTTCGGGCTGTCGGTCATATGGAGGCTGGCAAAGGGAAAAAAGCCCATAAAGGTCGGTTGAATGGAACTTTCGGAACGCGTAAAAGGCCTTGCAAAGGAATACGCTGGCGTGAAAAGGGTGGCGCTCTCCTACTCCGGGGGGCTTGATTCTGCAGTAATAGGCAGGCTCCTTTCTGACGCTGGCTTTGAGGTGCTGCCAGTGGCAGTGGACATTGGACAGCATTCCGACCTCAAGCGCGTTGCCGCAAACGCAAAGGCCATGTTCGGCTCGTGCGCGGCTGCAGACGTCCGGGAAGGATTCGCAAACAGCATACACCGCGCAATAAAGGCAAATTTCGGCTTCAGCGGCAACACGAACTCAGGTGGCATTTCCCGCCCGGCTCTTGCGCAGGCGCTTGCATCTGAGGCAAGAAGGCTTTCCTGCACTGCGATTGCGCACGGCTCCCCGGGCACTGGGAACAACCACTTGAGCATGGAAAACGCCCTTCGCGTGCTTGCGCCGGACATGAGGATAATCGCGCCTGTAAGGGATTTGGACATACGCCGAGACGAGGCGCTGGCATATGCAAAGAAAGAAAAGCTCCTCACCAACCTGCAGCGGGCCTCGAAATATTCTGCCGATGAGAATCTATGGGAGCGGAGCATAAGGCAGGGCGCAGCAGTGGACCACACGCATGCCCTCCCTGAAGAGGCCTACAAGTGGACTGTTTCGCCTGCAAAGGCGCCCAACACCCCTGCAAAAGTCGAGGTAGAGCTCCTCAACGGAATCCCAATCTCAGCAGTTATCGATGGCAAAAAAGTATCCGGCAAAATAGAATTGATCGAAAAGCTGAACGCAATAGGCGGCAAGTACGGCGTGGGGCGTGTTGACTCGCTCGATGACAAAGTGGTAGGGCTGAAGGCTCGCGAGGTATACGAGTGCCCTGCTGCAAGAATCCTTCTTACAGCGCACCGCGAGCTTGAGACAATCACACTCACAACTAAGGAATTGGACGCAAAGACTTCGATTGACGGTCTTTGGGCGCGCACAGTGCACGACGGCGGCTGGTACACGCGCCTGCGAAGGGCGCTGGACGCATTCATAGACGAAACGCAGCGCGCAGTGGACGGGAGTGTGTCGCTTGAGCTTTACAAGGGAAGCATAATAGTGAGGGGCAGGAAGAGCAAGCATGCGCTCTATGACACAAGGCTCTCCTCCCGCGACTCCAAGGGGGTTTTCTCGCAAAAGGAGGCGCGCCACTTTGCCAAGCTCTACGGCCTGCAGGACATTATCGCATACATGATTGACGTGGACTGATGAGAGGGAAGGCGACCAGATATGAGAGGAAATTGGGGTGCTCAAACGACGACGGAAGACCAAAGGTATTTAAATATGAATCGACATAATTGACAACAGAAGATATTTGACGCTTAGACGATACTGAAGGGGGTTGAGAATATGGTTGAATTTGACACAACGGTAAAGAAAGTAGAAATCCACATCATAATAGGTTGCGCCGATTCAAGAGACCTGTCAGAAGACTTCCTGATAGCACTCAAAGAAGTCAAATCAGATATGAAAACCCGCGGAGTGCTCATCGATGACCAAAGGATGGCGGTGGCTGGTACTTTTATGACTCCCGAAATAATGGGAGAATGCAAAACATTGATATTCTCCAAAATGGCAGAGTATTTCGAATACAGAAGTGAAGGGGTGCCGGTCGAGTTCTTTTTCCACATAAACGCGCACGGAGCTGCGCACCTGAAAGAAGGCGCTGACAGGTCTGAGCATTCGGCACATAACATAAATATAACGAAGAATGCTGAGACCAACTGCGGCATGATGGGGGCCAGCGGCGTAGCCAAGGAAATCGAGCAACTGCTCCTTAGGGAAAAACCGATCATCGGAGATATAACCATTCATGGCGAAGCAGACATCATAAAGATGATGAAGAAATATTATGGTTTTAACGGAAGCGTCGCTTCTTGGCTGCCTTCGATAGAAGATCTTGCAATCCATCCTAAGAACCAGAAGGAGGCGCTCCGTAGCAATTTTGATGCAGACCCAGTGGTCAAAAATCTGCACATACATATAACGGCAGGTGTGCAGAACTATGAAACAAATGATTACCTCCGAGTGGACGCGAATCGACAACCTTACATGAACGTGACTTTCCTCGACAGGGTTTATGAAAAAGTGAGGAATAATGGAAAACCTTCAGACCATAAAGGAAGGATAGCCAAACAGAAGCCTGTCCTGGGGCTGTTCCACCAGACCTCGATTGTTGACGCCCGCAAGACTACATATGAACTCATCAAGGGGGAGAACCACGGGGCGGGCAAAGTATTTGGCATGGGGATTGGAGACAAGACCGCTGTGCAGGATTTTCGCCCGTTTGACCGGTACCAGGTAGGCGGCTTTTTTTATGGAATTACCCATTTGAAGATCAAGGAATGGGTGGTAATGGGAAAGAACCAGAAGGAAACCGACATGATGGTGAAGAGACTGACAAACGGAAACGATCCGCTCTGCTCGTTCTTCATAAAATGCTTTGACGTCAAAATAACCCCATTGAGTCTGGACAAGGCATTGAGCCATAATGATATTTCAAAACGGATGTTCAGGCATACACACACCCACTGAGCTAGAATAGTGGGAGAAGCGGATAACGCAAGTTTAAATAGCTCCTGCACGATTTTGTGGTATAATTGCACTCAGCAAAGGTGATTATATTGAACCCAGATGACGCTATGAAAAAGCTGAAAGACGGAAATTCACGCTTTGTTGCAGGCAAATCCAACCACCGCGACCTCGTAGCGCAGAGAAAGGCGCTTGTGGGCGGCCAGAAGCCATTCGCAATAATTCTCACCTGCTCGGACTCGCGGGTGGCGCCTGAACATGTATTCGACGCTGGCTTGGGCGAGCTGTTTGTGATCAGGACGGCTGGGAACATTGCCGACGCGATTGCCTTAGGCTCGATGGAATATGCAGCAGAGCACCTTGGAAGCACGCTCCTTTTGGTGATGGGGCACGAGTCCTGCGGGGCAGTGAAGGCTGCCTGCATGTCTGAAAGCGCCCCGGGAAACATAGGCGCCGTTGTCAAGGAAATGCAGGAGGCCGTGAAGCTTGGCGGCAAGGCACCCGAGAAAGTGGTACCTGAAAACGTGAAGTGCGTGCTTAGGGCAATACTGGGCAAGAGCAGCATCCTAGCCCACCTTGAATCCGAGGGCAAGCTGAAAATCGCAGGCGCAACCTACTCGCTTTCAACTGGCGAAGTAAGCTACCTCTGACCCGCTACTCTTCCACGAAGCTGCTCCTCTCCCCTGTGCCGAATCCACTTTTTGGCACGTCCCTGTCCGGCCAGTGGAAACCCACCCCCCTTATCGCTTCCGCCATTTCTTCCAAAAAGGATCGCAAGCCTGGCAATTTTTTGGGGTTGGTCTTCTGCAAAAACTCCTGCATCACCCTTGCCTCCATCATGAAGTGCGACAGGCGCGATTCTGAGTATTTTTTCTCCCCCTCGCTTCCGCGCGGGTAGTGCTCGTGCCCGTAGTGCTTGGGAAGCTCCAGGCTGTTGTCAGCCTTATAACCGTTCAGCTGCGCAACAAGGATGAGCCCTGCATCAATGCCGGCATGCTTCAAGTCCTGAATAGAGCTTGTGAAAAGCCGGGGGATGGCTTTGCTGACTTCCATCCATGCCTTGTCAGGCATTCCCGCCAGCCCGAGATACACGCTGTACAATTCGCCTGCTTCCTTAGCACGCGATTCGAAATTTTTGCGGTCTTTCCAGGAAGGGGCCATGCCATCTTGGGGATAGAATGGGCTTGCGAAGCTTATTGCGTATGAGATGCCAGTCTCGGCTACGTACTGCGAATGCGGCATGTGGAGCATGGCGTCCTGCTGCCATCTCCCAATAACAATATTCTCCCCTATGCGAATCGCCAGCTCGGGAAGCTTATTGAGGAGGATTTCAACGTGGTCTGAGTCGATGTATATCAACCTCTTGGATTGCATGTCGGTTGAAATCAGCCTGTCGAAGCCCCGGATAACCCCCTCGCCCTGCCTGCATGCATTTGGCAGGTAGGTCACGCCCTCTGAATTAGGCGCTGGCTCGTCAAGCGGCTTGGGGCCGTATGCCACCACGAATTTGGCATCAAAGGCAGCAAGCGACTCCCGAAGCCTGCCAACTAGCTGCGGGACGCCCTTGATCCGGCCAGTGCCGCTGTTTATGGCAATACCAACAGTCTTTCCCCTCTGGACGGTTTCCATGCAATTTTACTCATACGAACATTTTTTATTACTTGTATCCCTTCGGTGAAGTATAAAAACTATGCACAAGAGAATACGATTGGAAGTTGGTTTTGCACATGGCAGAGCATTCAAAGGAGAAATACGAACTGAAAAAGCAGCTCGCAAAGCTCAAAGGGATGAAGGGCAGCGGGACCGAGCTCATATCGGTGTACATACCCTCGCGCCAGCCTGTGCACGAGATGTCAAGCAAGCTCCGCGAGGAGGCTGGCCAGGCGACCAACATAAAGAGCAAGAGCACGCGCAAGAACGTCGGGGACGCGCTTGAGAGGATAATCCACCACCTGAAAACTTACGGGAATGTGGCGCCCGAGTCCGGCGTGGCGATATTCTGCGGCAATGTGTCTGACAACCCGGCAAAAACAGACATAGAGCTCTTCACTGTCTTCCCCCCTCAGCCAATCGCGATCTCGCTTTACCGCTGCGACTCGCGCTTTTTCCTAGAGCCCCTTGAGCGAGTGCTGGAAATCACCGAAAGCTACGGGCTGGTAGTCCTCGACGGAAGGGAATGCACGCTTGCCGAGCTCAAGGGCACCTCTGTCAGGGTGCTGCACAGGCTGAACTCCACCGCTCATGCAAAAATTCGGAAGGGAGGGCAGTGCCTAGCGCCAGATACGCTCATACAGCTGTCCGACGGCAGACTGCTGCCTGTCTCTGAATCCTCCACTGGGATGCATATCAAGGGAGCCGACCTATCCGAATTTAGAATAGACGACTGGCAATGCACGGACAAATTCACGACAAAGGCAAGGAAAGCCCATCGAATAATATGCCACGCGCCGAAAATGGAAATTGTTGCGACCGCATGGCACAGGTTCTTCACCATAGGTGAAAATGGCGTGAAAGAAACCTACGCAAAAGACCTGCGGATAGGCGACAGGGTGCTGGTTGCAAAGAAAATCACGCATCGAGGGAGAGAAATAGAAATTAAATATGAACCTGAACTGGGGCTAACCCTGGACGAAGATGGATATGAAACCCTGCGTTTCAGGAGGAGCGAGCTTGGATGGTCGCAGGAGAAGGTGGCGAAAAAGATTGGGATAACGCAGATGGCAGTATGCAGGATGGAAAGGGGCGAAACACCGCTTTCCCCTGCCAAAATAAGGGAGATGTACCGGCTGTATGGACTGGAACTTGATGAAGAGAGGTTTGCTTCCAAAAAACTGAAACTACCAAAAACATACACACCGCAACTTGCCTATCTTCTGGGTGCAATTGCCGGGGACGGAAGTCTCGATGGCAACAGAATAATCCTTTACGAGAGCTATCCTGAACTTGTGGATAATTACAGGAGGGCTGCAAGGGATGTTCTTGGAATAGATGCATCTGTGCGCACTGTAAACAAGATAGGAAAGCGCGGAAGTTTTGCCAAAAAGGAGTATTACGAAATCCGGATGTATAGCAAGGAATTCGCGGACTTTGTGGCTGTGGAAATTC
>JAHFEN010000114.1:0-3448 GCA_023248455.1 Microcaldota archaeon
AAATGCCTCCTTCAGAGCTTGAAACCCTTGGCAGGGAGCTCTTCTCAGACCCGGTTGTGCAGTCTTATTCGATAAACCAGCCCCTGTTTGACCCCTCGAAATTCGCATTCGCCATTTCTGTGGGCTTCAAGCCAGGGGTTAAGGACAATGTGGGAGACACTTCCAGGGAGGCTAGCGAGGAGCTCCTGAAAAGGAAGCTGCGCGGCAATGCCTATACTTCCAAGCAATATCTCGTGTCTGGAAAGCTGGCCCGCAGCGATGCGGAGAGGATTGCCCGCGAGCTGATCGCGAACGAGCTGATCCAGAAGTTTAAGGTCAAATCCGCCCAGGAATTCGGCGAAGCTGGGTTTGGAAGCATGGTGCCGCGAGTGGACATTGCAGGGGGCGGGCTTGTCGATGAAATAAGCCTCGAAGTGCCAGACAAGAAGCTCCTTGAGATTTCGCAACGCAGGGTGCTTTCTCTCTCGCTTTCGGAGATGAAAGCCATCCGCGACTATTACTCCGACCCTGACATTGTTACCGAGCGCAAGCGGCACAGCCTGCCCCCTGTGCCCACTGATGTGGAGCTGGAATGCCTTGCGCAGACATGGTCTGAGCACTGCAAGCACAAGATTTTCAACGCGAAAATAAGGCTCCGGCAGGGCGGAAGGAGGAAGGCAATAGACTCGATTTTCAGGACTTACATCAAGAAGGCAACCCAGAAGCTTTCCAGGAAAAAGAAATGGCTGGTCTCGGTTTTCTCTGACAACGCAGGCATTATCGAGTTCGTGCCTGGCTGGAATGTGGCATTCAAAGTGGAGACGCACAACACCCCCTCTGCGCTTGACCCGTACGGTGGCGCGCTCACAGGGATTCTGGGGGTAAACAGGGACGTGCTTGGCTGCGGCCTTGGGGCAAAGCCGATTTTCAACACCGACATTTTCTGCTTTGCCGATCCCTATTACGAAGGTGAAATACCTCCCCGTCTGTTCCATCCTCGCCGCGTGCTAGAGGGGGTGCGCGCAGGCGTGGCAATGGGCGGGAACGCAAGCGGCATTCCCACTGTGAACGGCTCGCTTGTATTCGATGAGCGCTACCTTGGGAAGCCCCTGGTCTATTGCGGAACAGGCGGGATAATGCCGGCTGATATTTCAGGAAGGAAGACGCACGTAAAGGCAGCTCATCCGGGCGACAGGATTTTCATGGTGGGCGGCAGGATTGGGAAGGACGGGATACACGGCGCCACATTTTCCTCGGTCGAGCTTCACGAAGAGTCGCCTGTCTCGGCCGTGCAGCTTGGCGACCCCTATACGCAAAAGAAGATGCTGGACTTCCTGCTTGAGGCACGGGACAGGGGGCTATACAATTCCGTGACTGACGACGGGGCAGGGGGGCTATCCTCCTCGGTTGGCGAAATGGCGGAATCCTCCGGAGGGTGCATCCTTCACCTGGACCGCGCGCCTCTCAAATACGTTGGGCTGGACCCTTGGGAAATACTGGTGTCAGAGTCGCAGGAAAGGATGACGCTTGCTGTGCCCCCGTCAAAAGCAGGGGAATTCGTGCAGCTCGCCCGCCTGCGGAATGTCGAAGTTTCCGACCTTGGGGAATTCAATTCCTCGGGCTACATGCATGTGAAATACGGGGCAAAGACAGTGGCTTACCTAGATCTGGAATTCCTGCACCATGGCCTGCCTCAGCTGGAGCTAGAGGCCGAGCTCCGCGAAAAAAAGATGTCCGAGCCACCCCCATCCGACAAGGAGCAGTTCTCGGAAGACCTGCTGTCGGTTCTTTCACGCCCCAATGTCTGCTCCAAGGAAAGCATAATCAGGCAGTATGACCATGAGGTGCAGGGAACCTCGGTGACAAAGCCCCTTTGCGGAAAAAAGTCGGAAGGGCCCTCGGATGCCGGGGTGATTGCCCCGCTGTTCGAAGCCAGGGAAGGTTTGGCAATATCAAACGGGATATGCCCCCGCTACGCAGACATAGACGCCTACCAGATGGCTGCAAACGCGATTGACGAGGCAGTCAGGAACTGTGTTGCCGCAGGAGGCTCGCTTGAGCGCCTTGCAGCGCTTGACAACTTCTGCTGGTCCGACCCAGTGCACTCGCCCGACAATCCCGAAGGCAAGAGCAAGCTCGCGCAGCTTGTCCTGGCGTGCCAGGGCTTGTACGATGCCTGCCTTGCGTATGAAGTGCCGCTCATCTCAGGCAAGGACAGCATGAAAAACGACTACAAGCACGGGAAGTGGAGAATTTCCATCCCACCCACCCTCCTGGTGAGCGCAATTGCAAAGGTAGACGATGTTTCGCGTGCGGTCACAACTGACTTCAAGTCAGAAGGCGACATTATTTTTATTCTCGGGGAGACAAAAAACGAGTTGGGCGGCTCAGAGTACTATGCGATGAAAGGCTCTATTGGCGCCAATGTCCCAAGGGTGAATTTCAGGAAGAATTTCGCGCTTTACAGGAAGCTTGGGAATGCGATTGCAAAGGGGTTGGTTTCCTCCTGCCACGACTGTTCGGACGGGGGGCTTGCCGTTGCGCTTGCCGAGTGCTGCATTGGTGGGGAGGTTGGGGCGGAAATCGAGCTTGGCAAATGCGCGGGCAAGCTTCCGGCAGAAGCCATGCTTTTTTCCGAATCAGCAGGCAGGTTCGCGGTGTCAGTGAAAAGGAAGAACGAGCAGGCGTTTGCGCGCGCCATGCGGGGGGCGGCCTGCGAAAAAGTCGGAACCGTGGGAAAGGATTCGCTTAGCATTTCCATGAACGGCAGGCATGTTGTTTCCGTCGCAGTGCAGCAGATGCGCAGCTCATGGAAAAAGTCAATGGACTGGTAGCTATGGAAAAGGCAAAAAACATCGCGAATGGAAAAAAGCGGAGCGCTACGAAGGCATCCAAGCCGAAGCCTGAAGCAAACAAGATGCAAAAAAACGCAAAGGGTGCCGCAGCCAAGCCAGTGGCCCACACAGACGCTCCTGTGGTCAAGAAGCCAAAATGCCTGGTGCTCTCGGGTTTCGGGCTGAATTCCGAATCAGAGCTGGCTTTTGCTTTCAGGCTTGGCGGCGCGGACGTAGACATAGTGCACTTCTCGGACATCTCCTCGGGCGCGGTGAAGCTTTCAAGCTACCAGATTTTCGCAATACCTGGCGGCTGGTCGTTTGGCGATGACATAGGCGGAGGAAGGGTTCTTGCGAACAAGCTGAAGAGCGCCTTCCGCAAGGATTTCGATGAATTCGCCTCGGCAGGAAAGCCCATAATTGGCATTTGCAACGGATTCCAGGTGCTTGTGAAGCTTGGCGCGCTGCCCAACCTTTCCTGCTCCTCCGCCCAGGAGTCCACGCTCACAAACAACGCATCGGGAAAGTTCGAGGACAGGTGGGTGTATCTTGAGCCTCAGAAATCCGTGTGCCCTTATTTCGAAGGCATAAAATTCATCAACTGCCCGGTCCGCCACGGCGAGGGCAGGTTTATC
>JAHFEN010000114.1:3458-3861 GCA_023248455.1 Microcaldota archaeon
CTTGAGAAAAAAGGCATGGTCGTCCTGAAGTACGTTGATGAAAGCATGAAAGAGGCAGGCTATCCAGCCAACCCAAACGGCTCGCCAAGAGGCATCGCAGGCATCTGCGATCCGACAGGGAAAATCTTCGCGCTCATGCCGCATCCCGAGTGCTCGGTGAAAAATGTGCTCTTCCCACGCTTCAGGGAGGGGATTTCGCATGAGAAGAACAGCATAAGGTTCTTTGAGAACGTGGTGAAGGCCGCGAAAGAATACGTTTAGCCCACATGGTGGTCCCATGAAAACAACAGTTATAGCCGCCCTCACAGTGTCCCTTCTGCTTCTTTACGGCTGCCCAGGCCTTTTTCCTTCCGCCCCTTCCAATCAAACCAACAAAACAAATAGGAATTACACTCTGCCCCAA
>JAHFEN010000115.1 GCA_023248455.1 Microcaldota archaeon
CAGATAGGTCGAGCGTATGTGCCCCAAATGCAGCGGCCCGTTGGCATACGGCAATGCGGCTGTAACGACTATTTTCAGTTCCAACACCTCAGGCTGAACTGTGAGGGGAAGAAGAATTAAAGGTTAAGCTTGGAGCACAGGCAAGGTCGCACTGGATCGCACTGGATAACCCATTTTCAACCGGAATGGAAGCCTGGAAAGCTATTTATACTGTACAGAAGAATAACTTCCCCCCTCGGGATAAACCCGAGGTCACACGGTGTGGCAGATAGCCCCTCGGTCGTGCCAACGACCCTGGGTAAGCGCGCCACACCATGTGAGGCAGCTGGGGGCTGCCATGCGTGGCTGAAGGTGGCATGCCACATCGTGTGAAGGGTGTGGGCCCTTTGCATGAACGGGATTCATATGGCGTCTGACAAGGACACTGACATCTCCCCGTACATCGAGAAGTTCGAGGAATTCTATTCCGCAGCCTTAGGCGAGAAAATAAGCCGCCTCCTTTCAGAATACCCGGTGCAAAAGAGCCTGATGGTCGACTACGAGGAGCTGGAGAAGTTCGACCGCGATCTTGCAGACCTCCTTGTCAAGCGCCCCGACACACTGCTTTCAGCCGCTGATCAGGCGCTCATTGCCACAAGCGAGGTGACCTACAAGACCGCACACCCGGAGGAGAAATTCGAGCCGCACGTTCGCTTCTACAACCTGCCTGACTCGGGCCTGCTCATACAGGACATAAGCTCAAGGAACATACGCGAGCTAATTTCAGTCAAGGGGGTCATCACCAAGCGAGGGCCGGTCCGCCACAAGGTCAAGGTCGCTGTTTACAAGTGCCAGATGTGCGATGCGCAGATGAAGGTGCCTATCACCAAGAACACTGAAATCCCGCAGGTGTGCATGGAGTGCAAGCGCCGCGCCCTTAGGCTCGAGGAGGAAGACTCGTATTTCGTGGACGTGCAGCACGTGGAGGCGCAGGAGCTTCTGGAGCGCCTCAAGGGCGGCTCCCCTGCAGCCACCATAGCGCTGTGGATGGAGGACGACCTGGTGAACAGGGTCACCCCTGGCGAAACAGTGGAAATAACCGGCGTGATGCGCCTGCGCCCGCCTGAAAAGGGCAAGGCAAAGGAGTCCTCGCAGATATACACCCGCTACATTGACGTTGTCTCGGCGCAGAAGACGCAGCGCGAATTCGAGGAAATCGAAACCACCAAGGATGATGAGCAGCAGATACGCGAGCTTTCGGATGACCCCCGGCTGTATGACAAGATGCGTGATGCCATAGCTCCAGGCATTTACGGGCACTCGGAAGTGAAGGAGGCGCTCTCATTGCAGCTTTTCGGCGGAACTCCCGGCAAGACCATGCCAGGAGGCGCGCCCATCCGTGACGACATACACATACTTCTTATCGGCGACCCAGGCTCGGCGAAGACCCGCTTCCTCCAGTACATACAGAACCTCGCTCCAAAAGGCATTTACGTTTCAGGAAAATCGGTCACAGGAGTCGGGCTAACCGCGGCAGCGGAAAAGGACGAGATGGGCGATGGCGGCTGGACCCTCAAGGCAGGCGCGCTGGTCATTGCTTCGGGAGGAATAGCTGGCGTGGACGAGTTTGACAAGATAGACGAGACCGAGCGCGCTGCCATGCACGAAGTGATGGAAAGCCAGAGCGTTTCGGTGGCAAAGGCGGGCATAGTGGCAAGGTTCAAGGCAAAAACAGCCATTCTGGCAGCTGCCAACCCCAAGTTCGGAAGGTTCGACCCGAACAAGCTCCCGGGCCTTCAGTTTGACATCCCCCCCACCATTCTCTCCCGTTTTGACCTGATTTTCCCAATAATAGACGTGCTTGACGAAACAAAGGACTCTGCCCTGGCCCAGCACCTACTTAACATTCATCAGAAAGGCGGGCAGGGCAAGGAGGAGGACCTGGGAACCGAGCTTGACCCGGTTTTCCTGCGCAAGTACATATCATATGCCCGCCAGCACACAAAGCCCGTGCTTTCGCAGGAGGCCTCGGACAGGATAAAGACTTTCTACGTGGAGATTCGCAAAAGGGGCAAGGCAGAGGGCGCTGTGCCTGTCACGCCCAGGCAGATTGAGGGCCTGGTGCGCATGGCAGAGGCATCGGCAAAAATCCGCCTTTCCGAAAGCGTGTCGCTGGAGGACGCCGAGCGCGCCATCAGGCTCACCAACTACGTTCTTGACAAAGTCAGCCGAGACCGCGAGACCGGCAGGATTGATGCTGACATAATATTGACCGGCAGGCCCAAGTCGCAGGTTGACAAGATCAATTCCGTTCTCGGCATAGTGCAGAGGATGCAGCAGGAGCTGGGGGCAGCTGAAATCGCGCGCGTGGTCGAGCAGGCGGTCAACGAAAACATAGACGAGATAACCGCGCGCCGCATAGTGGACGACCTGATCTACAAGGGCGAGCTCTACAAGGTCAAGCCAGGCTTTGTGAAGCTGGTCGAGCAGCAGTCGGGTTAATGTTACAAGGGTATTTGAACTTTCCACCCTATTCCTATACACATAACTTTATAAATGAAAACACACTAAATATAACAGATTCATATGAATCATAAACATATCCATAACCGTTATCATAGCGAGCATTCTCGTGTGTCATTAGCCATATCCATGCCCCACAGGGATCCACTTCATGACAAATCCAGTTTCAACTCCGAAGTCCTATTATCAGGGCTTCGCAAGGGCTTACATACTTACTTCAAAAAGAAGTTCAATTCCGATAGTGTTATCGATAAGTTTACTGCACGCCAGTTTGAGTCCTTAACGCAAATTTTTTCTAATATAGAAATATCGCTGGATTTCTTTTCATCTAAACAATATTTAATAGATAGAAAGGGCGATGCATTTGGAAAGAAGCCAAAGAAAAAGATGGATGCGTTTGGGATCAAATCACAATCCACCTCAATTCTGTCCGCCCTTGAAACAGCACAAAATCTGTATGACCTTAATTCCTACATGCCTCATACAATGCCACTTTCAGAAAACAGCCTGAACCAACTCAAGTCATTCTTCGTCCAAGTTTATGCAATGAGAGAAAAGCTCCTTGAATGCGGCAGCACCATTTCAGGAATTATTAATGATCCAAAGTCCAACACCCAAAAAATCTATGAACGCGTAGAATTGGCTAAGCTTTCGGACAGTCTTAAACGGCTACATACAATACAGTCCGCACTTGCGGAATATGCGTCGTCTTTCAACATTGTTTATGAGTCCCCAGAGCCTCTTACGACTGAAGCCAGGGGCCATTTTCCAACTCTCAAGGAAAGAAAGGCTTTGAGCAAGGTTAAGAAAAAACGCAAGTATGAAGCCAAGATGGCGTCACGCAATCATACGTCTGCCCCTAAAGGCCTATCCGCGGAAGCGCCTGTTGCAACAAGCGCTATTCTGGTCCAGCCTACGGAAAACGCCCCCACCACAGCAGCCATTTTAGGACCACCGGTTAAGCCCACAGGGATTACTGTGATTGCCAAAGAATTATTCTTCTCATTCATCTCATCCCTGCACTTGCCAGGAAAAAGAAACGAACCAAAAAAAAGTGACAGCCCCCAACAGCCCTAGCAAACGAATTTAAATTAATGCAGCTGATTACTTAAAACGTCTCTTAGCCATTGTGGGGAAGGACAAATCCGTGGGGTGGAAAAATGAAGATAGAAAATGTTCTCTCAGCCAAGGGGCTCGCATTCCTGCTGCTCTTCACAGCAGCCGTGGTGGTGGCGGACAGAATAAACTTTTCCAAGGCCCTGGGCGCTGAAAACCAGTACTTCACGCTCTTCCAATTCATGGGCCCAATCGCAGCGGGCTTCCTGGGCGCAGGCATGGGTGCGCTATCCGTGCT
>JAHFEN010000116.1 GCA_023248455.1 Microcaldota archaeon
AATCAAAAGCCGAAAAAGCGCAGGCTTCACCATACTCGCCTATTACCCAAAAATAGAGCCAAGTATAGGCTTTCACCCCTGGGGGGTTCGGTTTATTCAGTTCTACGAAGTAAAAAGCCAGGTGAGGGAATCGAACCCCCCTGACCCGCTTGCTGCGTTATATCATCCCGCATCATCCTTCTTTTGGGGATGAAACCCTCAGCCCCTTTTCTTTGGAAGAAAAGGGGATATGGGACTGCAGGCGGGTGCATAGCCTCTCTGCCAACCTGGCACTTGGTTCTATGTCGATTGACGAACCAGACGAATTTTCTGGTAAGAAGATATATATAAGCTGTCGTAACAGCAGACGACAATGGCTGTCCCGAAATTCCCCTGGCGAGCAATCATCGTAGGCTCGTTTCTCTCTGTCCTGGTGGCCCTGTACAGCGCTTATGCCGGCCTGAAGATTGGCGGCGTCTACTGGCCCATGGTGACCACGGCTGTGGTCTCAATGGCGCTCGTGAAGCTGCTTGGGGGCAAGGACCGCAACGAAACCAACGTGATGCAGACCACTGCCTCGACCGGCGGATTGCTTGCAGCAGGGGTGATATTCACAATTCCAGCCATTTTCATGCTGGGCCTGGATGTCTCTGCTTTCGACATCCTGCTGGTGTCAGTGACAGGAGGGCTCCTTGGCCTGCTTTTTGTTTATCCCCTGCGGGAAAAGATGATTGTAAAGGATAAGCTGCCTTATGCAGATGGCGCTGCTGCTGCCGCGATAATAAAAGCCGGGGACTCTGGTGGGAAGCAGAGCAGGACGCTTTTTGCCTCTTTTGGAATTGGGGCGGTTTTTGCGGTTGCCCGCGATGTGCTTATGCTTTTCCCTTCCTACTTCAACCTTGAGTCGTTGAAAATTTCCGCCTCCAAGCTCTTTTCGTTCGGAAGCTCGATTTCGCTTATACCTTTCGCAGGTGGCTACCTCATTGGCGCAAGATTCACAATTGCCTGGTTCGCAGGCGCGGTTGCCTCATACTTTTTCATCATACCAAACGCCGTATCATCTGGCATGTTCCCGGACAAGCTCTCAGTGCTGGTGGGAATCACAAAGCCCCTTGGCACAGGAATGGTCATCGGGGCTGCGATTGCCTATTTCATCGCGGCAGGCATACCTGTCTTCCTGAAAACAGCCAGCCATTACGCAGACGTGAAGCACCACAGGAAAGGCGCGCTTGCCCTGCTTGCGCTGGTGGTGCTGATCACCTATGCGTTCAACCTTTCGCTTCCGCTTGCCATTCTTGCTGTAATCGGCGCGTTTTTCATGGCTTACATAGGGGCGAGGATAACGGGCGAGATGAACGTGGACCCAATGGAAATATTCGCCATGATCGTGCTTCTGGCTGCGAAATTCCTGTTCGGCTTTGGTGCGGTGCACCTTGTTCTGCTTGCCGCCGTGGTGTGCATTGCAGCAGGGATAGCTGGTGATGCGATGCAGGATTTCAAAACCGGGCATTTGCTTGGCACGCCGCCCGAGCACCAGCTGGCAGGCGAAGTGGCTGGCGCGCTTTCAGCCTCGCTTGTGATGGGCGTGCTCATGCTTTCGTTTGCCGCAATTGGATTCGGCACGCTGGACTTTCCTGCCCCCCAGGCAGTGGCAGTAAAGGAAGTGGTGCAGGCGAGCGGCTTCCCTGTTTTCCTTGCTGCCGGGATTGCCATTGGCTTTGTGCTGGCGCTGCTTGGCAGGAAATATGAACTGGGGGCAGCGCCCATTGCATTCGGCATTGGCATGTATGTCCCGATTGAGCTTTCGGTGCCCATTTTCATTGGCGGAATGCTGCGCTATTCCATTGACAGGGCAAAGAAGACTGAGTTCTTCCGACTGGTGGCAGGTGGAGTGATAGCGGGCGAGGGATTGGTGGGCGCGATTCTGGTGCTTTCGGCTGCGGCGAAATTCTTCGGCATATGAGGCCGCTGTTTTGCGATTCTGAGGGCCGCTGGAAAGTTTTTCATGTTTTAGAATTATGATTAGCGAACCAGCTTGAGTGTCTCAAGGATCCGCTCGATCATCGCCTTGGTCCGGGAGGGCGTATCCTTGGAAACCGCAAAGAACTTGTCGTGAAAGTGCTCGAGCATTAGCATTGAGATAGGCTTGTCCATGGAAATGGCTGTATTGAAATTCAGCTTTGCGTCATCCGGCTTTCCCGCCAATACCTGGCAGATTCCAAGCGCGCACAGCGCCTCTGCATTTGCCGGCTGCATGGCTTTAACGTAAGTGAGCGCCTCCTCAGCTTCGGAATACCTGTTTAGCGAAATAAGGGCATAGCCCATCATATGCCAAATCTGCGGATTCTCCTTGTCCAGTTCAGCGGCTTTTGAAAAGCTTGAGAGTGCTTCATCGAACTGGTTGTCAATGTAGTGCGCCTTCCCCTTTACGAACCAGACAATGGCGTCCTTGGGGTCAATCTGGGCGAGCTCGGTGGCTTCGGCAACAGCATCCCCGCCCTTTTTCTCCTCGGTTAGCTCCTCTGTTTTTGCAACCATCTGGTCTTCAAGTTCGTCACTCATATGGGGAAATATGCCACGAAGGCTTAAAAGAATAGGCGTGGAATAGCTGCATATGGGGGAAAGGCAGAAATCCACTCCAAAAGTCCCGTCTGCTGCTCCAGTGAGCGGCAAGGCAGCAGAGGCGTTTGACAGCCTCAAGCGAAGCCTGAATGAAATGCCATCATGGGAAATGTCCCCCAACAACTGGGACGGAATACAGATAATCTATACCAAGGCAGGGAACGAGGGGCAGGCAAGGGACTTCATTAGGGCAATCGAACTCCCAACGCCGGACATGTAGCTGGCGCGAATTACTGGATTGCCGCTTTCACTTCTTTTTCAAGCAGCCTGGCTGCGGTAGCGAGCGCGTTTTTCCGCCCGGCAAGCAATTTTGCGTATTCCGACTCTTTTGGAATCTTGCAAGCAAAGGCGAATCTTGTCACTTTGTCCACGGAAACTGCGCCCGATAACTCGCTTTCGCTAATTTTCGCCCCTGCAAGCTGCGAAACCTCCTTTGCAGAGAGCGAACTCAGGAATTTCTTCTTTGCGATGCAGCCTTTCACAATGCCACCCGTTATTTCGTGGGCCTTCCGGAAGGGCACTCCTTTCTTTGCAATAAGATCTGCCAATTCTGTTGCGCAGGCAAAGCCCTCCTCCAGTTCAAGGGATATTTTTTCCTTGTCAAACTTCAGGCTGGGAAGGAGCCTTGCGAGAATGCCGAAGCTCGCAAGCGCAGTTTCCACGCCCTGCATAAGCGCGTACTTGCTCTCCTGCGAGTCCAGGTTGTAGCCAGAAGGAACGCCCTTGAGTAGCGAGCCTGCGTGAACTGCAAGGCCGAGCATCCTGCTGGTTTTCCCCCGAACAAGCTCAAGCGGGTCCGGGTTCTTCTTCTGCGGCATCATGGACGATCCGGTTGAGAACTCGTCCGGAAGGATCAGCAGCCGCTTGCTGGAGAGCAATATTACGTCCACAGCCATCCTGCTGCAATGCGACATTGCGATGTAGAGGGAATAGAGAAGCTCTGCCTCTAGCTCGCCCCTGTTTGACACGGTGTCCATTGGGTTGGCGGTCGGCGAATCGAAGCCAAGGAGCCTGCTGGTGCAAATCCTGTCAATCGGCCAGGTGGTTCCTGCGACTGCGCCTGAACCGAGCGGGCTCTGGTTAACCCTGCTGTAAATCTGGGAGAGCCTCTGCAGGTCCCGCTCGATTTCCTGCCAGTGCGCGTGGCACCAGAAAGAAAGCGAGGCAGGCTGCGCCACCTGGGTGTGTGTGTAGGTTGGAAAAATGCAGTCATGCATCGCGAGCTTTGAAAGTGAAT
>JAHFEN010000117.1 GCA_023248455.1 Microcaldota archaeon
AAAGAAGAGGGACGAAACAGAGAGGATGGCCAGATCATCGAGATGATCTGGGCAGCTGGTGGTCCGGCAGGACCAGCGGATGGCAAGGAGCTCGAGGTAAAAATTATTCCGCTTTTTCTTTTTTCCAATAATCGGTTCTGTTTTATCATTCCAGATTCATCTTTCAGCCAGCCCAGTCATGCCCGACCCGCAGCAATTTAAACCATCAAGAAGGAAGCCTGACATGGATTTGTGGCAGGATATACTCCTCATTTTGCCTCTGTATCTTGCCAATGCGGCCCTGCTCATCCTCTGGCGGCTTAAGATTTTTGACAGGCTGCCGGTTTTCCGGAGCAAGATTTTCAGGGCCCCCTTTTCCGAGAGGCTTTTCGGGAAAGTGAGGAACCTTCAGGGGCTGGCCTTCATTGTCATTGCCACAGCAGCCGGGTACTGGCTCATTACCGGAAGCCTGCTGCTTCTCCCCGGGGTGCTCATGTACCTTGGCATGCTGGCCAACTCTTTTATGAAAAGGAGGCTCGGCCTTGCCTGGGGCTCGCCGTTCCCGCCTTTCGACCAGCTTGATTTCCTAGCCGGCGGGCTCTTGGGGCTGTATCTGAGCGGCTACTACGTAGGCAGCATTTTATTCATTCTGCTGCTGACCTTTTTCCTGCACATATTTTCTAACATGATAGCTTACAAGCTCGGGCTGAAAGATGTCTGGTGGTAGGCAAGAAAACGGCGGCAGGGCTATGTACACCTCCCTTGACCTGGCAATCGTAATTCTTCTCTCGGCAATACCGTTCATAGAATGCCGCGGCGCCATGTTCTACGGATTTTCGGTCGGCATAATCGACGCCTGGGTCTATTCGGCTTGCGTGCTGGTCAACATAGCCGAGGCATATGCCTACCCCAAGCTCTTCGCAAGATTGCTTTCCAAAAGGAGGTCCATCCTCGCGCAGGCGGCAAAGCAGCTGGAGGCGAGAGTTGGGAAAAAGATTTCCCCGTTCTTTTTCCTTTTTGCCATGCCCATGTTCGGCAACGGCATCAACACATTCAGCTCCACGCTCATATCCGTGTGGGCTGGCCTGAAGGGATACCAGAAGTATGTTGCCGCAGGCGCCCTTCTGACCGGCTCGCTCACATTTTCCATCCTTTCAGGCGTAAGCTTCCTTCCTACGGATTTGGCGCAGCCTGCCCTGAAGCTGCTCTTGTGCGGATACATTTTGCGCACAGTCCTATCCGGCCGCGGCTGGATCATGGAACAGTTCGGGCTCAAGGAAAGGGCAAAGCCAGACATGCGCTATGCGGCAATCTGCGCAACTCTTCTTGCCATCTGCGTGCTGCTTTTGGCGCAAAATGACCTGGCAGGAGCATTATCTCAGTTCTTTTCGCTATTCTACTACAGCAGCTCGCCTGGCAAGCTCATTTCATTCTTCGTTTTCCTTGCAGCCGTATTCGCAGCAAAAGGTTTCCTGGAGCCAATGCCTAGGAAGGAAAAGCAGGCCAGCATTAATGCCCTCCGGTTCATATTTATCCTATTAGTATCGATATCCCTGATCGCCTTTCTCATTACGCTCTATTTCATTTCCGATGCGCAAAGCCAGCTGAGCTTGTTTAACGTGGGGCCAAAATCGCAGTACAGCCTTTTTTCCATTGACGACAATAATCCCTTTGGAATGAGCCTTACCAGCTTCAGGGAAAACCACGACCATATCCTGAAAGCCGCGGCATTCCTGCCGGTGCTGGTGGCATTTCCGCAGCTTGACCAGCGATATGCCATGAGCCTCAATTTTTACTACAGACTGCCATTTTTCCTATTGGTCGCCCTTTTTGCAGCATTGGCATTCATTGTTCTTGCCATGGCTGCAAACTGCTGCCGTTTCATGGGCGCAAAGTTGGCACTTTGCGCCACGCTGTCTTTTCTTGCGCTGGCCAGCTCAATAGATGCCGGGCTGCTCTCGCCAACCGCACTTGCCGCTATTGCTGGCTTGGTTGTGCTTTCCCTGGACATGGGCGGGCGCCTTCCTTCCGCGACCCTTCTTGCTGTATTTTTCTTTTCCATAAACATGCATTTTGAGGCAGGAGCCTTTGGAATTGGGCAGATGCTGCTGCGCAGCGCGGCAATGGTCGCGGGTTTCGGCTATGCCTGTATGGGAAAAAAGCCGAATGCCGCGGCTTGTTTTGCCATTGCAGTGATGCTCGGATGGCCAGACGCAAGGTCAATGGCGCTCCAGGTTGCAGCTGCGCTTTCCACACTTCTTCTGGATGCGGGCATCATCTTTCAACTCGTGGCGTTTGCAGCCCTGCTTTTTTCTCTATATTTGGAGACATGGGCCCTGCCAATAGGCATTGAGCATTCGCTTATGCCCACCTACATTTCCGCATCCGCGCTCTTTTCTGCCAGGGGGGGCAGAAAGGCTGCAATGGCTGCGCTGCTGGCAATCACCCTATTTGCCGCTCTTCCGGCATATATTTCGGAGTTTGCCAACAATAATTTCGATGCGCCCATGCCTAGAAGCGTGGCAATATTCACCGGCTTGCCCAACGGTTCCGCAGGATGGCGGAACAGCGGCGGGCAAGCATTGCGGCTGGCCGCCCCATTCGCCATACTGGAAGGCTTGAACAGCACTCTCCGCGCTTCATTGGCACTGCCGGAAATATACCGCCATGAATTTGTCTGTTTCCAATCCAGCGGCGCCAAGGAGGCCAAGCTCTACTTCATAACCAGCTCCAATTGCAGACTCCTTTTCGGCGACCCTGCTGGCGAGCTTAGGCAGGAGGTCGCAGAAACCGCAGTTTCGCTGAAATTCGGCCCAGGAAACAGGGAAAACTGCATTGTGGAAGCCACAAGCACAGGGCGTTTTTCAAAATGCCGCTACATAGCCCTCTTTGCTTTCCAAAACGCAAGCAAATCCAGGAATGAGGCTGGCATTGTGGTCAACAGGATGCCTGGCCCGGCGCAGCGGGGGTGAGCGGATATCCCATTAGCAACCCAGCGCCGCTTCGCCATACTCGCACACGTATGACACCACGTATTCGCAATTCTGGAAGATAGCGTTGCATCCGCTCCTCTCATCGCATATCGCCGTGTTGCCTCCTCCGAAATCGCAGCATTTCGTGCCAGGAGGAAGAGCGCCGCAGGCGGATAATGCAGTATCCGCGCTGCCGGCCGAGCAGTCCCCCACCAGCTTCGCAGTCGAGCTCTCGCTCTCAAGTGATGAGGAGTTGCTGGCATGGTAGGTTATCGCGAGGTCCATCTTGTAGTGGTTGCCATAGGCGAATCCGTTGGGCGTGACGCAAGGATTGGCAGGCGAATCAGTGAAATTCGCAGTGGAAATAATCTGAGCCTGACCAGGAAGGACGACCATGGTGCACACCCCCCCGCTGCAGCGCGGGCTTGCCGAAGCCCAGGTAAACGGAACCGAGTGGTTGTAGAAGTCCAGCCCCACACCGTCAAGATAAATTGATTTCACTGTAAGCGTCACAGGCTCGGTGTTCTGGAGCTCCAGCACCATCTGGTTCGGATACATAGGGTGGCTGCCGACCGAGAACGGCCTTGCCAGCACCCACGCCCTGGAAGATTCCTGGCTCTCAATGGACTGGACGTATCCGGGCCACACGACAACGAGCGAAAGTGCCACTATCAGCAAAAGAAGGGCAATTGCAAAAAGTATGAGCTGCTCTGTGGATGCCTGCCCCAGAAAATCCATGGAAATCCCCCTTTCCGTCGAATATAAAAACGTTATGGCATATAAAACCCTCGCTGCTTGAAGACTTTTCAAGTTAGTCCGGTTTCGTTGAGGGATGTTGATGGTGCGCAAAGAATACGTCGT
>JAHFEN010000118.1 GCA_023248455.1 Microcaldota archaeon
GTCATATCCGTCACAGTCCTCCACAGCTTCCTTGATGTTGTTGCCGCAGGTGTGAGAGGTGACCGTTTTCATTATGCAGGTGCAGGTCTTCAGGTCGCACTTATAGTCTAACCCAAGGTAATCGCAGTCGTCCCCGCACGAGGGCAGGGTGGTCCAGATGAACTGGTTGATTCCTGTTTGCTGGGAGTACTGGTGGTTGAGCTTGCAGGAAATCGGCTCGGCAGCAGTAAAGCATTTGCAGGCGCTGCAGTACTCTCCTGTTGGGCATTTGTTCCCTGCAGGCTTGGCAGCTGTGCCGACATCGCACTCCTCCCCAGATTCCAGCAGCCCATTGCCGCAGGCAGGCTCGGAAGGAGGCTGGGGTGGCTTAACCTTGCAGGAGCAGGAATCGCATATTTTGTTCGCATCGCCGCAATCAGCGTCCTTTTCGCAAGCTTCCCCTGCTTCAATAGCGCCATTGCCGCAAACAGGCTTGGCAGGGGTTTCGTTTTTCCTTTCCTCGGGCTTTGGAGCGCAGGCGCACTTTCTCTCGTCGCACACCTTTCCTGCAGCGCATGAAATCCCCTTTTCGCACTGCTCGGCTCCCTCCAGCTTCCCGTTCCCGCACCTCGCTGCTTGCTGCTGAGCTGGGGGCTGCTGAACTTCAGCCTGCTTCCCGAAAGACGATGGCTTTGCAGAATTATCCTGCTGCTCTGTAGTTGACGGGCAGCCGTACAAAAACAAGAATGAAATCACAACTAAGCAGCAGAACAGAAAGCGAAGAGAAATGGCCACAACCCAACCCGCATCCAAATCCTGCAATCATGTTTTTATCAGTTGCGCCAAGCCGGCAAGCGTTTTTCAGCCCCTCGGGTCCATTACCTTGCCCAGGAACAGCACAGCGCCGCTCTCCCTCTCAACAATGGCAAAGAAGAACGGCCTGTCTGCCCTGAATAGCCTTATCTGTTCCTCCATGCCAGGGCCTGCAGATGTAATCCCCATCAATACTGCTGTAGCCGCGGCAGCCTCGGTCCCCTCCTCATTCACGTCAACATAAACCTTGTGGATAACCTGGCTGATTTTCAGGTTGTTTGCAGCTGTCATATTGCCAAAGTCGGCGTCGTCGGAAAAGGCAGTCGCCATTCTCATTCTGCTAAGAGCATCGGCAAGCACATAAGTCTGCTCGATTTTGAATTTCGGTATGAACAGGGTCACTTTTTGCGGGGAAAGCGAGCTCCTCCACTGCGAAAGCTTTCCTCTGCCTATTTGCCGCTCCACTGCTGAAATGCCCGAAGCCCCCTGCGCTTTCGGAAGAACGAGCACCATGCCCAATTTCTCCCCATAGTAAGGCAGCTCAATGACCTGCGCATCCGGATCTTCAGCATATTCAGTCCTGTTTTCTCCATAGATGCGCTGCATCATCATCACATTTGCCTTTTCGCCAGAAACGAGCGCAAAGTCATCCTCCCGGGTCTTCTCCCTGTCAAATTCCTGCAGCCACCTGCCCTTGAAGTACACCGCGTTGGTGATGACGACTGGCATCTTGGGCGAAAGCATTCCTGCAGGTATCAAGCCCTTTATTTTCTGGTTTGTCCTGTCAGCCACCCAGCTGTTTATGGTGCCTTCGGCAGTGCCGGATGAAAAGTCGAGGTTAGTGGCCTCTGCAGCATAAGCATTTTGCAATACTGCGAGATAGTCCTTTTTCACCTGGTAATCATTGTGAACCCAAATCGCGTTCGCAGCCCTAAGCTCAGCACCGCTTCCAGCCGAATTCAACTTTCCATAAAGGCCGGCAAACGAGCTTCGCAGCGTCTCCTTGTCCGATGGCAAATGCATTGCAGCAGCCATCTCATCTGCTGTTTTCCCCCTTGCTCCTTCGTACGCAATAGTCATGGCAGATGATATGCTGTATGGAGAGAAAACTAGGTTGCCATTGCCAGAAGCTTTTGAAAGCTCCCCATAAAGCGAATAGCCGAACAGATTGGATGCATCGGCATAGGGGTTGGCGCTGCCAGCATTCCAATTCGGCTGGGGCGGCGCAGGCCCAGCGCAGCCAGAAATAACAATAAGCGAAGCGATAATGGAAACAAGCAGCACCTTCCCCATCAGCTCACCCCGATAGTGTACGCTTGCAACGTTCTTAAGCAAATAGGGTTTGGTTCGGCCCTATGCCAGCGCCTTCTTCAGCTTCTCAATGAGGTGCCTGTTGCCCAAGAAGACCGGGGTCCTCGCATCCACGTCAAGCGATTTAACGTCCAGAAGGGATTCCTTGCCTGACCACGAAGCCCCGCCAGCCTGCTCCCATATGTATGCCATGGTGGCGGCCTCATAAGCTGCGCGCAGCTTTCCATGGGGGCTTTTTTTCGTGGCAGGGTAGGCAAACATCCCTCCCCTGTGCAGGATTTGCGAGAAATCCGCGACAAATGTGCCCGAATATCGCACCTTGAGCTTCTCCTTCCTGAAAAGGTCTTTTGCAAACTTCAGGAATGCAGGGTCCCATTCCAGCGGGTCGCCGCCAATCCCGAACACTTCGCCAGGCTCAGGGACCTTCAGGTTTTCGGCAAGCAAATAGAACTGCGCGTTTCCGGCCGAGTCATAGTGCTTGACAAACTCATGCGTTCCCTTCCCGACCGAGTAGACAAACGTGTTCACCGGCCCGTAGAGCTTGTAAAAAGCAGCCACCAGCTTCCTTCCGCTCTGTGGCAGGTCATCCCTATAAACCCCGACAATCGAGCCGAATGCGTTATTGCTGACAATATTGGACGAGCCATCTAGCGGGTCCATGGCAACCGCAAAGGGCGCCTTTTTGTTCGCAGATGCAATCAGGGGCTCCTTCAGCTCCTCTGAATAAATCTTGCGCACCAGCCCGGTTTTCACAAGGTTGTCGCAGAGGTATCCGTTCACCCATTCGTCGAGAGCAGCCACTGCCTCGCCGTACTTGTTTTTGTCCCCCATCGTCCCGCGCAAATACTTCGGGAAATGGTGCTGCGCGTCAAGGGCAATGCTGGCAAACGAGTAAATCAGGGTCCTGAGGTCATTGTCAATCCCCGCAGACTTCAGGTGCTGGAATAGCGTGGAGGCATTCTCATCCATAGGAATCACTTCTTGCTGTTCCCTGTCTTAACAAGCAAAGTAGAAATATCTTTCCAGCCATGCCAGAGCATTGAGCCTAAGCCCACGAGCCACAAAAGCACAGTTCCGAAGAATGTCGGGCTGCCGGCCTTTGCTCCAAGCAGCCTTTCCATCAAAGCTCCACTGCCGCCAGCTGCTGCATAACAAAAAGAGAGCAAGCTGAAGGCTGCCAGCAAAACAAGTATCGCGCCTCTCGAAACCCTCGGGAATGTGACAAGTGAACCAAAAAGAACGGCGAAGGCCATTATTGGTACCTGCAGCAGATGCGTTGCAGTTTCGGCATCGAATGCATAGTATGCAAACATCCCAAGCCCAACAAGCTGACCAGAAAGCTCGAGCAACAGCCAGACTGCACTCCGTTCTTGTTCATTTTCCTTTTTCCTGAAGACCGCCAATGCAGCCAGGGCCGCAACAAGGAGGAGTGCGCCTATTATTGCGAACACTACTGGGCCCACCATGCCGTTTTCCCACGGTGGAACATGGACGGTTGCCATGAAATCCACTTCAGCCGAAAATTATCTTCCTTATCTCCTGCGTTATCTTCATAGGATTGTCGTTCTGCCAGACATTCCTGCCAACAGCAAGCCCGGATGCCCCTCCAGCCATGATGTTCCGCACCTTGGCCAAGAACTCATCATCAGGCTGCTTGCTCCCTCCTGCGGAAATGACCTTGCACCTGCCTGCTGA
>JAHFEN010000119.1 GCA_023248455.1 Microcaldota archaeon
GCGGACACGCATTCTGTTTCCGCGGGCCTTGATTATCCGGCTGTGGGGCCGCAACACTCGCTTTTCATGGAAGAAGGCAGAGTGGACTATGTGGAGATAAATGATGGCGAGGCGCTTGATGCATTTCACTTGCTTACACGAACCGATGGCATAATCCCTGCCCTTGAATCTGCGCATGCCGTTGCATTTGGAGTGAGGCTGGCGAGGAAGCTCGGCAGGGGAAAGACGGTTATTGTGAACCTGTCAGGAAGGGGCGACAAGGATGTGGACCATGTGAGAAGAATCGAGGGGGAGGCATGAACCTGAAGAAGATGTTCCGGAATTGCCATGGCGCGGCATTCATGCCATATGTGTGCTGCGGCGACCCGAGTCAGGAATTTACGGCAAAGCTAGTGAAAACGCTAGTTGCGAACGGGGCGGATGCTATTGAGTTGGGCATCCCTTTTTCCGACCCTATTGCAGATGGGAAGGCAATCCAGGCTGCATCAGGCAGGGCGCTTGCAGCTGGAATGACTCCGGGAAAGGCGCTTGGGGTTATTGCAAAACTCAGAAGGGAAGGCGTGCAGGCGCCCATAATTGCCATGACTTATTACAATATCGTGTTTTCATTCGGGCAGGAAAAATTCGTGCGCGCGCTTAAGGAAGCGGGAGCGCAGGGGCTTATTGTGCCTGATGCCCCCCTGGGTGAATCCACGGATTTGAGAAGGGTATGCACAGGGGCAGGCATTGACCTTGTTTGCCTGATCACGCCGAATTGCAGCAAGGAAAGATTGCGAAAAATTGCCTCAGCTTCAAGGGGCTTTTTGTATGCTGTTGCGGTCCTTGGGATTACCGGCGCAAGGAAGAGCGTGAGTGGAAGCGCAAAATTACTGGTGAGGCGGGCGAAACGGCAGTGCAGGCTGCCGGTAGCAGTCGGATTCGGGGTTTCCAAACCCGAACATGCGAGGGAATATGCTGAGGCTGGAGCAGACGGGGTCATTGTCGGAAGCGAGATAGCGAACATTTATTCGAAATTCATCCGCGGAAGGAAGATTGACGAGAGGCGCTCGCTTGCCAAAATTGGAAAATTCGCAAGGGGGATGAAAAGGGCATGCCTGGCGCAATAATTATAAAGAAGAACATGGCAAAGCATGCCAACAGACAGGATAATGAAAAATCGTGGTTTGAATCAGAGCGGAATGCGGTTCCGCTTCTGAAAAACTCGGTGAGTTTTTCATGGCTATTGCCGAAACGCAGGGAAGCAACTGGTTCTATGCAGGCTTCTTTAGCTTCGGCTATAGCGACTAGAAAAACCGCGATTTGTTTCTCTTCTTTCGGGTTTTTCGGTTGTTATGGAGTTTAGGCCATACAATGACATTTGAGAGGTTGGAAACATGAAAAACATAAAATTGGCGGCGCTGCAAGGGAGCGGCAGGACCATCGTTAGGGTGGGGAATGTGAAGGTGGGGCAGGGGTTCACCATAATTGCGGGCCCGTGCAGCGTGGAGTCTGAGGAACAGACGCTGGAGACTGCAAGGGCTGTGAAGGCCGCTGGCGCTGACATGCTGCGGGGAGGGGCTTTCAAGCCCCGCACTTCCCCATACGCCTTCCAGGGGCTTGGCCTCAAGGGGCTCAAGATACTGGAGAAGGCGCGCGAGGAGACGGGCCTGCCCATTGTGACAGAGGTAATTGACACGAGGGACGTTTCGTGGGTGTGCGAATACGCCGATGTCCTGCAGATTGGCGCCAGGAACATGCAGAACTTCTCGCTTTTGAGGGAAGTTGGAAAGGCAAACAAGCCCGTGCTTCTCAAGAGGGGCATGCATTCCACAATCGAGGAGTGGATGAACTGCGCTGAATACATACTGAACGATGGCAATCCGGACATCATTCTTTGCGAGAGGGGCATCCGCACCTACGAAACCTACACCAGGAACACGCTTGACTTGTCAGCTGTGCCTGCTGCGCGCGAGCTTACCCACCTGCCGGTCATAGTCGACCCCAGCCATGGGACTGGAAGGGTGGGGCTGATTGAGCCCATGAGCATGGCTGCGGCCGCGTGCGGGGCGGACGGGCTGATTGTCGAGGTGCACAGGAATCCTGCTGAAGCGCTTTCAGACAAGGAGCAGGCGCTGACGCCAAAGCAGTTTGAGGAGCTTGCAAGGAAATCCAGGGCAGTGCACAAGTTCGTAGGTGAATTGTGATGAGAAAGCTCACCCTCAGGGCATCAGGCGGCAAATGCGACATTTTGATAGGGGAAAGGCTGGAAAACCTTCCAGACTACATAGGCTCGCAAAAAACCGTGGTTGTCACGGATTCGAACGTCAAGCACCTGTTCGCGAAAAAATTCCCCAAGGGAGAAATAATCGAAGTCCCAGCAGGGGAAAAGGCGAAGACGCTTGAGACAGTGGCAAAACTCTACGAGAGGTTCCTGGAGCTGGAACTTGAAAGGGGTTCCCTGGTGGTTGCTGTTGGCGGCGGGGCAGCCTGCGATGTGGCTGGGTTTGCAGCGGCAACATACCTTCGCGGGATAAGGTCTGCCTTTGTGCCAACTACGCTGCTTGGGCAGGTGGATGCTGCTGTGGGTGGCAAGAACGGGGTCAATTTTCAAGGCTACAAGAATTTGGTAGGCACCATAAGACAGCCTGAGCTCGTGCTTTGCGACCTTTCGCTTTTGGAAAGCCTTCCCAAATCCGAAATAAGGAACGGTTTTGCGGAAATAGTCAAGTGTGCCTGCATTGCCGACCGGGAATTGTTCGAATTCATTGAAGAGCACACCTCGGAGGCGCTGTCGCTCAAAAGGACGGCGATTGAAAAGTGCGTGCATGGGGCGCTTGCTGTCAAATTAAAGGCGGTGGAGGCTGATGAGAATGAGGCAGGGGAAAGGCGAAAGCTGAATTTCGGGCATACGCTTGGGCATGCCATTGAGAAACTCACTGGAAAAGCGCACGGTGAGGCAATAAGCGCGGGCATGGCAGCGGCTGCAAGGCTGTCGGTTGAAAAGGGAAAGCTTTCGCAAAAGGATGCGGACAGGCTGTCTGGGCTGCTATCGAAAATCGGGCTGCCGGTGAAAATGGAATTTGACAGGGCGGCGGCTTTTGAAGCCATCCGCAAAGACAAGAAAAGGCAGGACGAGTCGATAAATTTTGTGCTTTTGGAAGGCATTGGAAAGGCGGTTGTGGAAAAAGTGACGCTTGGCGAATTGGAGACGGTTCTATGATTTGCATCAGCATAAAGGAGAAAACTCCGGATGAGTGCCTAGAGGCGATGAAAGGAGAGGAGTTCGTGGAAATACGCCTTGAGGAAATGGAGCTGAAAATGGGAGACTTGGAACGGCTGTTTTCGAAAAGGGGAGTGACAACAATTGCCACCTGCAGGCCGGGCAGGATAAGCGATGGTGAGAGGATGAAGTTGCTTCTTTCGGCGATTGAGGCAGGGGCTTCTTATATTGATGTGGAAGTGGATGCCGAGGAGAGCGTTGCAAAGGAAGTCATTGCGGCAGCGAAAAAGAAAGGCTGCAAGGTAATTGTTTCATACCACAATTTTGAGAAGGCGCCGGTTGAAGCTGAGCTGGAGCAAACGGTGAAATGGTGCTTTGATTCTGGGGCGGACATCGCAAAGATTGCCTGCAAGGTGAATTCCGAAGCTGACGCTGCAAGGCTGCTCGGGCTGCTCGGAAGCGGAAAGAGCATAGCAGTTGTTGGCATGGGAAAGAAAGGCAGGCTGGTCTGCGCCATTGCCCCGCTTTTGGGGAGCAGGATAGCTTATG
>JAHFEN010000120.1 GCA_023248455.1 Microcaldota archaeon
TGCTCAAGCTCGCCAAGGAAGGCGAGTGGGCTGTGCAGACTGTGGTTGCCTCTGGCCAGATTACAGCATTAGTTAGGAAGGTCAAGCTTGCTGGGGGCAAGGACATACTGGTGATGCCCCTTGAGAAAGTGATTGCATGATTTCCATACTCGACTTTGGAGCGGCTGGAAACGTGCGCTCGGTTGCAAATGCGCTTGCAAGGTTGGGTGCAGAATTCGAAGTAGTGAGAACACTTCCAAATATTAGCGGTGGGCTGATCATACCTGGAGTTGGAGCGTTTTCAGCAGTAAAAAAAATGCGGCAGTCACTAAAGGGCAAAAGGCCGGACGAGCTGCCCTGCCCTGTGCTTGGAATTTGCATTGGCATGCAGGCGCTTTTCGATTCAAGCGAGGAGGATGAAAACACGAACGGGCTGGGAGTCGTAGGCGGAAAGGTCAGGAAACTCAGGGGAGAGGTCAGCCTGCCTCAGCTTGGCTGGAACAGGGTGAATGTTGCCAAGAAGGACGTGCTGTTTGACAGGATTGCGGATGGAAGCTATTTCTACTATGCCAATTCTTACGCAGGCTTTCCGGCTGATAGGAAGGTGGTTTTGGCAACTACAGACTATGGGGAGGTTTTTCCATGCGCTGTGCGCAAGGGAGATGTCTGGGGTGTGCAGTTCCACCCTGAAAAAAGCGGCAAGGCGGGCCAGAAGCTGCTTGAGAATTTTATTTCAATTTGCAGAAGGTGAGCTCATGCAACTTGTAATTCCATCGGTTGACATATTGCATGGCAACGCAGTGAGACTGCGGCAGGGAAGGCTTGAGACGGCAGGGGAATTTGGGGATCCTGTTGAGCTTGCTGCAAAATACGATGCGCTTGGATTCCAGCTCATTCACTTGGTGGATTTAGATGCTGCATTTGGCGGAAGCGACCAGTTTGCAATATTGGAAAAAATTGCAGGCAAGTGCATGAAGGCAAAGCTGCAGTGGGGTGGAGGACTAAGAAACATTGAGCTTGCATCCCAAGCGCTTTCCTCTGGCGCCTACAGGGTGATTTTCAGCACTGCCATATTTGAAAACCCGGAGGGGGTGGCTGCAGCCGCTGCGAAATTCGGGAAGCAAAGAGTGGCCGCAGGGCTTGATTTCAAGGGAAAAATTGCGAGAGTAAAAGGATGGAAGGAAGGGACTGGATTGGATGTGGAACAGGCAATAAGCCTGGCTGAAAAGTGCGGAGTGGGAAGGATAGTCGTAACCTCTGTAGAAGCTGATGGCATGCAGAAAGGGCCTGATCTTGGGTTGCTAAGGCAGGCAGCGGATGCGACGAGCCTTCCAGTCATTGCCTCGGGAGGCATGAGAAATGCTAAAGATGCGCTTGATGCTTCAAGGGCAGGCGCGGGTGGCGCGATTTTTGGACGTGCGCTTTACGGAAGAGAAGTTGATTTGGAGGAATTGGCATGCTTGCAAAGCGAGTGATACCCTGCCTGGACTGTGACTACCGCGGGGGAAAGGTAGTGGTGCTCAAAGGCAGGCAGTTTGGCAGGCTGCGCTACGCAGGCGACCCTGTCGGGCTTGCTGAAAAATACCAGGAGGCGGATGAGTTGGTGATGCTTGACATTGGGGCAACAGTGCAAGGAAGGGAAACTTTCCTCAAGTCTGTGTCCGATGTGGCCTCTGTCTGCTCGATACCTCTGTGCGTCGGAGGAGGCATACGCGGCTTTGCAGACTTTGAAAAGAGGATAAAGGCGGGGGCTGACCAGTGCTCTATAAACACTGCTGCGCTCAGAAACCCAGTCCTGGTATCGGAATGCGCAGGGGAATTCGGCTCGCAGGCGGTGGTTGTGGCGGTGGACGCGAAAAAAATTGCAGGGGGGTATTCTTGCTACGAAGCTGCAGGCCGGACCGCAACCCGGTGGATGGTGGGAAGGTGGCTTTCAGAGGCACAGGGAAGGGGGGCGGGGGAGATACTGCTTACATCCATTGACAGGGACGGCACGAAAAAAGGGTTTGACATGCCCATGCTTCTTGAGGCGCAGAAGGCGGCAACAATACCGATAATCGCCTCCGGCGGCTGCTCTTCGGTGGAGGATATGGTGGAAGTGTTTTCGAAGACATCTGCATCAGGTGCATTGGCTGCGAGCATATTCCACTTCGGGAACATCTCAGTAGTGGAATGCAAGGGGGAATTGCAGAAAAGCGGGATCGAGGTAAGGGCATGAGGATTGGGAAAAGGCAGGCTCAAAAATTCGCATCGTCCATCCGCTATTCCAAGGATGGATTGGCGCCTGTTGCCGTGGTGTCAGCGCAAGGCAGGGAATTGCTGATGCTGGGCTATGCAGACCGGGAAGCAATAGCGCGAACGCTGACTTCAGGCTTTGCATGGTTCTACAGTCGCTCAAGGAAAAAACTCTGGAAAAAGGGGGAGGAATCCGGAAACTCGATGGAGATCCTTGGAGTTGGGTTGGACTGCGACTCTGACGCGCTTGTTTACGAAGTGAAAGTACGAGGGAGAGGGATTGCCTGCCACCTTGGGAATGAAAGCTGCTTTGCGCTTAAATTCGGTGAAAAAAATGGATTTGCCATTGCGGAGTTGGCTAAAGTCATTGAGGAAAGGGCAACAAGCGGGAAAAAAGAGTCATACACGGCAAAGCTCCTGAAGTCAAAAAAGCTTTCATGCGCAAAAATTGAGGAGGAGGGCGCGGAACTAGTCGAAGCGCTGCAAAAGAAAACTAAGCGAGAAGTAATCTGGGAAGCCTGCGACCTTATTTATCATGCAATGGTTGCTGCAAGGGCAAGGGGCGTAAAGCTTGGTGACGTTGAAAAGGAGCTTGCAAGAAGGCATAGGGCAAAGGAGCGCTAGCCAGGCTTCGAAGAAAGCAAAGCCACCTGCTGCGCGATTTCCTCTGCAGGCATCACCCCGCAGCGCTTGACAAGGGTTCCGTTGGCCGAAAGGAATGCATAGCAGGGGGTCCCTGGGAAGCCGTAATAATCGGCCTGGCGCTTGCAGTAGCGGATGTCGTAATAATCTACTGTGAAGCCGCCTGATATTTTCTGCGCCTCCTCCACGTTCTTGTCGAACAGTATGCACTCGATGCAGAAGGGCGAGGTGAAGTATTTGAGCCTGACTTGAAGCGGCCCGCCCACCACCGTCCTGTCAGGGCATTTGCCGCCGCCAAGCTCGCCAGAAGGGACAGCGAACATCAGGAGGAAAATTGCAACCGCAAACGAGGCTGCGATGGTCTTCTGCAGGCTTGCTGGCGCGGCTTTTTCAGACGCCATAATGAAAAATGCGATGATTGCTATGAGCGCAGGCAGCGAGATATATGGGTGGAGCGCATATATTGCAGAGAGCCCGATGATTATAGCTAGAATGCCGGCTGCGGCTGTTGCAAGGGAGGAGGACACCACTTTGGAGAGGATATTGCCCAACAGGCCTGCCTTTTCCTTTTTTTTCATTCCTGCCATGTGATACGCCAGATATTGCAAAGACGGCATTTCGCGTTTTGGCACATTCACGAAACACCTGTCAGCTCAACCGTGAACTGGTATTTCGCTAGATATTTAAAAGCGCTGCACCGCATTTCGTTTCCAACTGCCAATAGCATGGAAGGCAAGAAGGAATTTGCAGAAAGGCATTGCTACAATTAGCCAAAATAGTTATAAACATGTTTCCATAAATTATAACTGGTTA
>JAHFEN010000121.1 GCA_023248455.1 Microcaldota archaeon
ACATTGCAAGCAGGGCAGAAAGCGCCAAGCCGGCCAGCACAACAAGCATGGGCAATAGCGAGAAAAACTGCCCTCCAAAAATCACAATTGCAAGGATCAATGAAAGAATGAGCGGAACTGAGACAATGACCGCATTGACTATTGCAATTATTGTAAGCGGAGTGGAACGCCTGGGTATGGCTGCAAAAAATCCGCCAGCAGTCTGCTTTTTGCCGGCGAGAAGCATGTTCATAGTCTCCAGATATGCGCCTGTGAGACCCATCTGCACCCAAATGATGACCAGCATGCCGACAGCGAGCACCAGGAAGATGCCAGCCACGCCAACTATGCCAATCGAAAAGTTGGAAATGGTCGCTGAGAAGCTGGCAATGCTTCCGAAGAACAGCACTGTTATGACGAGGAACGCTACAAATGCTGCTAATCCGACGAGGGTTGCAAGAACCCCCAATATGAATGAGAATTTTGCATACTCTATCGGGTTCTTTTTATACGAAGCAAAGGCTTCCTTGTAGGCATCAACTGCGCCGGCCATCCGAACCACCTGTCAAATCTTGGGCAGACAACCAATAAAAAATCTCCTGCCAGGCTATTCAGGCGCGTGCTTGCCGCCCTACGCAGATTTAACCTTTTGTTCCGAAGAGCCATTTGTGGGAAACATCGTCGAAGAATATTTCATACGCCCGATATTCGACAGGACAGGTTACAATGCGGTAAACACACTCGTGTATGCGGCAATCGCCATACTCTGCTTGTATGCCATCTGGAGGCTCCTGAGAGGGAAAAAGTTCGACTTTGCTGGTCAGGAATTCCTTTTTGGGGCAGCAGCGTTCGTGCTTTTTGGCTCCACTTCGCGCGTGCTTACCGACCTTTGGGATTCGGGCGCAATCGCTGAAGCCGCTCATGGCAGCGGAGCAGGGGGCGCAGTGTATTCCGCACTTTACTCATCAGGGATTTTTGCCTATGGCTACCTGACGGTGACTCCGGGGATTTACATCATCACCGCGATTTTCTTCCTCACCTCGATTGCAATCGGCATGGCAATGAAAAACAAATGGTTCCCTGCCGCGGCAGGGTTCTTGCTTTGGCTTCCCTGTTTTCTCCTGGCGCTGCCGTTCGTGCGGAATGTTTATTTCGGGCTTCTTGCAATTGCACTGGCTGGGGCAGGGGCATTCGCCTGCTATTGGCTCCTTCCAATGTTCGGGAAAACCAAGCTGAACCTGCATGAAAAGCTCGCCATCGCGGGGCAGGCGCTCGACGGCGCTGCGACCTATATAGTGATCGACGTTTTTTCCAAGGAAACTGGGAAAGGCTACTTTGAGCAGCACGTGCTTTCCTCAGGCATTGGCACTGCCACCCCTCTTGGCTTCGGCCTGTTTTTCCTGCTGAAAATCGCGCTTGCCTCGCTCATAGTGCATTTCCTCGGGAAGGAGAAGATGGACTGGAACGACAAGGCCCTTGTGCTCATTGTGGTTGGGATAATGGGATTTGCCCCAGGTATTCGCGATCTCCTAAGAATGCTGGCAGGCACATGATTTGGAACCCGCAAGCGCGCGTTTCTTCTGTGAAAACCTCGCATGCCACCCTTTCCTTATGGACTCGATGGCAAATGGCGTGAGAAACGCACCCATCAAGCGCGAGACTTTTTAACTCCTTCAGCTGAGAACAGAAGCAGGCTCCCATAGTCTAGCCCGGTAAGGACGCTGGCCTTTCACCCACCCTTTTTGCTTGCCTCGCTCACATGTGTTGCAGTTCGCTCTGCTTCGCAAAAAGCGTGGACGGAAAACTGGAACGAACTCGAAAATGGTGGACAGAAAGCCGGTAACACGGGTTCAAAAGCTTTGGGCTGGCGCCCAAAATTTGCCAGCCCAGGGCTGTCAATCCCGTTGGGAGCATTCCCGCTTTTTTATTTGAATGAGATTCTCAGGTCGTCTTCAATGCAGAATGGCCTGGTTGCTGTGCCTGCAGTGGAATACCAATGAGATACCGAGTAGATGCCTGCCGCTTGAAGCCCGCTGAACG
Organism: Microcaldota archaeon; assembly: GCA_023248455.1. Taxonomy (GTDB): domain Archaea; phylum Micrarchaeota; class Micrarchaeia; order Anstonellales; family Anstonellaceae; genus UBA10161. The sequence goes on from JAHFEN010000121.1 coordinate 2,020, forward strand.
CGACGCTGCCTCGTTCATCCGCTTTCGCCTGGGCTGCCCGGCTCCAGCCTCCATTCTCAAACTTCCAAAGAACATAGTTTTCCCCTTTAGCGAGACCTGTTTTGGATATCCTTCCTTTTGCATCCGGGCTGGAAAGCTCGCGCAGCAGGTAGAGCGTGTCCTTTGAGAGGGGCAGGGCGGCATCGCCAGAAGCCCCTGTTTTTATCTCGCCCAAAAGCACCTGCCTGTTCCCAACGAATGCGAATAGCCCGTAAGCCGCGTTTGGATTCAGTTGCTGGGAAGCTCCTGCGCTTTGGGCGTAGCGGACAGTTGCGGACGATTGGCTTCCTGAAAACATATCCATGACACCGTACTTCTCTAGAGTGAACGGGGCGCCTATCGGCTTGGTTTCCCCGCCCTTTATCTCCGTAAGGGAATATAGCAGTCCGTCAGCCTGCACGCTTTCGAAAGCCACCCTTCCCTGGAAGTCCGAAATTGCCGGCATGACCGCCTCGAAGTTGCCCCTGTTGAATACCGCCAGGTGGTAGAGCTTTCCGGGCTCAAGACCCTCCATTTCCACCTTGTGAGGGGCGTAGTAGTCGTCAGGCACTGGATTGGCATTGGTGCCGAGGTAGTAATAGCATTCCACAAAGGAGAAGCTGTCCTGCACTGAGCCCATGCCATGGGCCTTGACGTGTTCCCGGAGGAGCTGTGCATATCCGCCTTGCCCCCCATTTTCCCTGATAACGACCGCGTATGGGCGCTTGCCATCCCCGCCGAATCCGTTTGCAGAGAAGTAATCCTTTGAGTAAGCCTGGCCCTGCACACTGCAGCCTCCATCCACCGAAAGCGTACCATAAGGCATGGCTATTGCTACCCACGTATGGTTGTCGTCGATTTTCGCCCAAGAGGGGACGCGGTCGTGCTGTGCGGGCAAGCCAAGCGCCCGCAGCATGTACATAAGCTTGTGGCACAGGTCGGTGCACCTGCCAGACTTGCTCCTGAAATTGTCCAGTATGGATTTGTCTTCTGGCCCGCGCGGGGCGTAGGTGCTTCCTGCCCGATTGACGATGATTTCCGTGTTGATAAAATAAACAAGGTCCTGCAGCACTGAGGTTTTTTCCATGGCGGTTTTTGCAAGGGCATAGCGCGAATCGAATTTTAGGATGCTGGCACAAAACTCGCTGAATGGGATGCCGAGGGACAGCGTATTGAATTTTTTCTCTTCAAACAGGTAATCAGCAAACGGCTCGGACGGGGGCTTTTCAGTCTGCCCCCTGTAGGGGAGCACCGCGGCTGTGAATGTTCCCTGCGGTACATCGACAGCCCATGAGAAGACAGGAGGGAACGCCTTGTTCAAAAAGCCGCCGCGTTCGTCTTTCTCCCGCACGGCAAAGCAGCTTTCCACATGCCCGATGAGAAAGCTTCCCTTGAGTGCCAGCGCGTCTGGTATGAACGTGGGCTTGTCGCCCTCAGAAGCATCGTAGCCCGCCTTGTAGGAAGCATAAAAACGGTAGGGGCTTTCAGATATCAGGAAGCATGCCGCCTCAAGCTGTTTCCTGTCGCCCTTGAGTATGAAGTGGTTGAGCGCTGTTCTGAGTTCTCTCCGGTTGGAGCCAGCCGCATC
>JAHFEN010000122.1 GCA_023248455.1 Microcaldota archaeon
TTTAGGCACTACAGAGGAGAAGACTGAAAAAGTAGTGCCTAAAATTAAATGGGAAAAGGCTTATAAGGTTTAGGCACTACATATCAAGCATGTACATCCGGGCAAAGTTCATCAATGGGAAATACTACTACTATCTCGTTGAGTCCGAAAGATCGGGAGGGAAGATAGTCCAGAAAATGCGCGAGTATCTTGGAAGCAGGGAGGAAGCCAAAGGATACGCGAAAAAGCACGGCCTTAAATTCGTGGAGCCGACGCCAGGCGCAGCAAGGGCCACTCCTGATGCGCTGGACAGGCTCATTGCGCTGAAAAAGGAAAGGCTTGGCTCGCTTCGCATATCGCCCGAAGCTGAAAAAAAATACCGGGAGGACCTTGCGGTTGCCTGGACTTACCACTCCACATCTATAGAGGGCAGCACGCTCTCCCTCAAGGAAACCGACCTGTTCCTTTCCAAAGGCATAGCCGGCAACAAGCCGTTTGAAGATTACCTGGATGCAAAAGGGCACAAAAATGCAGTTGATTTGGTTTTCCAGTGGGTGGATGAAAACCCCGACAGGCGCATCCAGGAAATTGACATCCTCAACCTCCACAAAACGACAATGTGGGGCAGGGAATGGGGTGGAAACTACCGGGAAGTCCAGGTCTATATCAGGGGATCTGCCCATCTCCCGCCGCCGTCCAGTCAGGTTAAGGCAATGATGAAGGAATTCGTGGAAAGGATAGGGGTGAAAGAAGGCATGCCTGATCCGGTTTCGCAAATCGCCTTCTTCCATTCAGACTTTGAGGCAATCCACCCGTTCGTTGACGGAAACGGCCGGGTCGGAAGGCTGCTGGCAAACTGGATGCTCCTGAAAAAAGGATACCAGCCAATAATAATCGAGTTGCGGGAACGAAAAAAATATTTCAACCTGCTGGAACAAGCCCAGGTGAAAAACGACCCGGCAGGGCTCACTTGGTTTTTCAAGCGCAAGCTGAACCAGGCATTCGACTTTTACCTGAAGAGGGCCGACCCAAAATACGATGAATGGCTAAAAACAAAAAAGAAGGAACTGGTTCTGTGACTACGTCTTTGCGATTTGTAGTCACAGATTTGTGTGGTCAGCCAAAAGAATAGGGAAACTTGGAACGAGACGGCATAAGAAGCACCTCCGGTAAGGAATGAGAAGAAAAAACGTAAATTTGTAGCGGTTAAATGGGCAATTCCAGGTTAATCTTGCGGCCTTCAAATCGGGGGCGCACCTTGGTTCGGGCGCCTTCCTTGTAGGTTTCAAGGGAAAGGAGACCAAAGTCCGAAAGAAGGTTGGTGTCAGTCACTATTGTCTTCATGTCTTTCTTGAGTAGCTTGGCAAGCGCATAGAGGGATCCAGGTTTCTTGCCCTTCACTGTGGAAAGGAGCTTCATGCGCTCCGGCGTCATGAGCTTGCGGGCAACTTCTATGCTGTCTATGTAGATTATCTTGTCCTCTTTCTGCGGTGTGCCGTTTTTGATGTCCCTGACTGTTTCCTTGTATATGTCGTCCCAGCTTTTGATTACTATTTTTACCATAGAATCAACTATTTTCTCATGCCAAGTTTCCTTTCATGTTCCCTGACCATTTCATCAAACTTTGCAAGTGCATACTCCCAATCCCAGTCAGTTTCTATTTTCCTTTCTTTCAGGTGAATGTGCGGTTTTCCGTGGCTGTTTTCCACGGCGAACAACGTTTCGTCATTTTCAGATATGCAACGGAATGTATAAACAACACCGTATTTGTATAGCGGATTATTGACCTTGAATGCTTCCACGAGGATTCTGTCACCGTTCGGAAGCCAGCGTTCGTAACCCTTTACGACGATTTTCATCTTATCAACTGTCTGCAACCAGCTCCGGCCAACTGATGACCGTATATGGTATGCAATACCCTATATTTAATGCTTTGCCTTATTTTTGTAAGGGCACCCAGTATCGTGTTCATCTTGCCACTTTTGCCAGAGAAGCGCTTGTCTTATTACTTCGTCCGGCGTTTCCGCCCAGCCAGAGCGGATGCGACTCTTGATGAACTCGTCTTCAGCCTTAGTGGTCCTGAATTTTACTTTGACCATGCTAAAAAGTTCGAATTTCCACCTTAAAAATCTGAGCAGACCCCGCTGCCGGTGGTGCCGCTGCTTTCGTCGAGCCAACTCGCCAGATAACAAGCGCTGGTTTTAAGCATTCGTCCTGCTGGCTATTTGGTGATATTGATGGTAGAGCAGATGTTCGTCAACCTGCCGGTGAAGAACCTGAAGAGAACAATGAAGTTCTGGCAGGCGCTCGGCTTTAGGTTCAACAAGGAATTCACCGATGAGAAAGCCGCGAGCCTGGTTCTTGGCAAGAATGCGTATGCAATGCTCGTGACTGAAAAATTCTTCAAGGGGTTTTTGACAAAAAAGCGAATCGTAGATACCAGAAAGGCGATAGAGTCGATAACCGCGCTTGAGGTCGGAAGCAGAGGCGAGGTGGATGCACTCGTCAAAAAGGCAAAGAAGGCTGGCGCAAAAATGGGCAAGCCCTATGACTACGGCTATATGTACGGCCAGGCGCTGGAGGACTTGGATGGACATGCATGGGAGTTCTTTTACATGAACCTGAATGGCTACCGCAAATGGAGAAAGCAGCAGAAAAAGTGAGGTGGAAATATGGCAAAATACAACCCAGTGGTGCACTTTGAGATGCCCTATGAGAACCGCGACAGGGCTGCGAAGTTCTACGAGTCCGCGTTCGGCTGGAAAATGAGCAAGCTCGGAGCGGAAATGGGCAATTACATGACTGCCGAAACGAGCGAAACCGGCAAGGACAGGATGGTGAAGCTGCCTGGAACGATAAACGGCGGGTTTTACCAGAAAATGCCCGATCCCTCATCGCACGCCCCATCGGTGGTCATCGCAGTTGAGGACCTAGAGGCTGCCATGAAAAAAGTGGTGCAGGCAGGAGGCCAAATAATGAGCAAGAAGCCCGAGGACATACCAGGAGTGGGCAGGTGGGTGTCATTCCGCGACTCCGAGGGCACCAGGGTAAGCATGCTGCAGCCGAAAAGGATGGAGTATTCGGAAAAAGTAGGCGGGAAAAAGTGAAGCCGAAAATAGTGCCGCACCTGTGGTTTGACAAGGAGGCAGTGGAAGCTGCGAAGTTCTATGCCAAGGTTTTCAAGGGCAAGGTGAAGGGCGTCAGCAGGATAACGGACACTCCTTCCGGCGACTGCGACATCGTCACCTTTGAAATACTTGGGCAGGAGTTCATGGCAATCTCGGCAGGCCCGCTTTTCAAGTTCAACGAGTCAATTTCCTTTGTCGTGAAGTGCAAAAACCAGAAGGAGATTGACTATTATTGGGAAAAGCTCTCGGCAGTCCCCGGAGCCGAGCAGTGCGGCTGGCTCAAGGACAAGTACGGCCTTTCGTGGCAGATCGTGCCTGCGGAAATGGGCGAATTGATGGGCACGAAAGACAAGGGCAAGCTCGCAAGGATAACGCAGGCATTTTTGAAGATGAAGAAGTTCGACATCGCAAAGCTTCGGAAGGCGGCAAAGGGCGGGAAAAAGGCGTAAGTGGGTTGTGGTTACTGCTTGTAGTGCCTAAAACTAAGGTTGAATTAAGCAGTATTCTTTAGGCACTA
>JAHFEN010000010.1 GCA_023248455.1 Microcaldota archaeon
TGGCGATTGCGAGCGTGCGAACTGAGGACGCTTTGCCGCTTCCTTTGCTGTCAAAGCAGATCACAAACCATTTGTGTTCGCCGGCAGTGAGCGGAAAGCCAGCCGCAGCCGACTGCACGGCGCCTGATTCCAACGCCACGTTGCCAGCCGCAACTGAGTCATCAATGTAGAGGCTGCAGGCAAGGGAGGGGCTATTGTGGCTTGCCGCCACCCAGGAAAAAACCGGAGCCGGATCGGTAGTGGCCTCGCCGTTTGCTGGGGAGATCAGGGTGACCGTGGGGGGCACTGCGGACAGTGCTCCTATGAAAAGGGCTATGGAGCACAGTGGAAGCGCGAATCTGGCAAATGAAGAAGTAATGCCCATGCAAAAAATATGGAATAGCAGTTTAATAATGACTCCTTGCATTGGCTGGGCTTGAAAAAATAGCTGGGAAAAAAAATAAAAAATGGAAAAAAACTAATAATCGCCGCCTCCCATGCCGCCGCCAGGCGGCATTCCCTCGCCCCCTGGGCCGCCGGGCGCGCCTCCCCTGCCCTTGGAGGCAATCATGTCATCTATGCGAAGCAGCATCTTTGCAGCTTCTGATGCGGATGCAATGGCCTGCGTCTTCACTTTGAGCGGCTCGAATACCCCAAGCGCCTTCATGTCCGAGATTGCGGATGCGTAAACGTCCACGCCGAAGTGCTCGCCGCCCTCCTTCTTATGCTTGGCGCGCAAGCCCACAAGCGCGTCTATTGCGTCCATGCCCGTGTTCTCCGCAAGCGTCCTTGGGACGATCTCTAGCGACTCTGCGAAAGCCTGTATTGCAAGCTGCTCGCGGCCCCCTATTTCGGTCGCGTATTTCCCAAGCTGCACAGCAAGCTCAAGCTCGGTGGAGCCGCCCCCTGTCACGTAGTGGCCCTCCTCAATTGCAGAGGAGACCGCGCCTATTGCGTCCACTATTGCCCGCTCGCCCTCGGAAACCACGTGGTCTGTGCTGGCGCGAACGAATATTGTCACCGACTTGGCGTCCTTGCAGTTCTCCACGAACACCATCTTCTCGCCTGCTATTGACTTCTCGTTCACGTCGCCTGCTGCGCCGAGGTCCTTCGCGGTCAGGTCGTCGAGCGTGGTTGCGATCTTTGCGCCTGTTGCCCTTCCTAGCTTTTCCATGTCGGACTTCTTCACGCGGCGCACCGCGGATATCCCCTTCTTGTTGAGGAAGTGCTGCGCTACGTCGTCAATGCCCTTCTGGCAGAATACCACGTTTGCGCCTGTGGCTGAAATTTTCTCCACCATGTCTTTGAGCATCTTCTCCTCCTGCGCAAGGAAGGCCTGCATCTGGTCAGGTGAGGTTATCTCGATTTTCGCGTCCACTTCGGTCTTCTCGATTTCAAGCGCGCAGTCCAGGAGCGCTATTTTGGCGTTCTTGATGTTCTTGGGCATTCCCGGGTGCACTATCTCCTTGTCCACAAGCACGCCCTGTATGAGCGCGGTGTCGTTGATGTCCCCGCCCGCCTTCTTCTCAAGCTTGATGAGCTCGTCGTCGACAACATAGGTGTCGCCCTTTTTCTCAGCCACCTGCGTGACTGCAGTAACAACGAGCTTGGCAAGCGCGTCCTTGTTTGTCCCAACGCCTATGGATTTGCTTCCCATGGCAATGGATGCGATTTTTTCCAAAGTAGCCTTATCAGATATGGATACCTTGGTTGCAATCTTGTTCAGGAATTCGGTGCACTTTTTCGAGGCAAGGTCATAGCCCTTCACGATTGTGGAGGCGTGTATGTCCTGGTCCAGGAGGTCGCCCGCCTTCTTGAGGAGCATGCCTGCGAGCATCACCGCGGTGGTGGTGCCATCGCCCACTTCCTTGTCCTGCGTCTTTGCTATCTCCACCATTATCTTGGCCGCAGGGTGCTCCACGTTCATCTCCTCGAGTATGGTCGCACCGTCGTTAGTTATCACAATGTCCCCGAGCTCGGAAACGAGCATCTTGTCCATTCCCTTGGGCCCGAGCGTGGTCCGCACTATGTTTGCAACTGCGTATGCCACCGCGATGTTTATGCGCTGGGCGTCCCGCCCGAGCACGCGGTTGCTCCCCTCTGGGAGGACCATTACCTGCTGTCCTTCTAGATTCTTTGCCATGTTTTTCACCTCAAGAATATTCGCGCTGCCCTGGGCAGCATGGGCGTAAGCCCAATATCCGGCTTAAGTCTTCCTGCTTTCAGACTTTGGCTATTTTCCCGAATTTGCCTGCAGAAAGCTGCATGTTTCCCTTGTATTCGGAAACCCAGCCGTTCTCAATGCTCACCGAGTCACCCTGGGAGAACTTGTCGGCGTCCTCGCCCCAAAGCGAGAGCTGGATTTCACCTGAGTCGTCCTTGAGAGTGGCGTTTGCAACGCGCAGCTTCTTGCCAAACTTTGTTATGACGTCGCGCGCCTCCTCCTTGGTGGATATTTCGCCGCCCACGTTCACGTTTCCAGTCCCTGCCTTAAGTTCGCTGATCTTCATTTTATCATCTCCATAATTAGAGTAAGCTACCATTAAATGCCAAAAAGTATTAATAGGTTGCGCCGGGGCTTTCTCCGAACGCGTACGGTGGAAAATGGCAGGCTTGGAAAAAACTCTATTTTGCTTTCAAATGTGCTTTTATTTCTGATTCCAGGAAGTCCGACTGGTTCATATAGCCTAAAGAAACTGCCTTCTCCAAGGCCGCCATTGCCCCGGAATAATCGCCGGTCTTGTATTTTGCAACTGCCAGGTTATAGAGGTAGCGTGCGTTTCCGGGGGCAATCTCAAGGGCTTTGTTGAATTCTTCCAAGGCTCCTGTCCAGTCCTCAAGGCTGCTTTTGTATCCCCCGAGGGAAAAGAAAATTTGGCCCATGTTGGGTGAAAATTTTTCCTCGGCTATGTAGGCATCCGAGTATGCTGCCTTCAGGTCCCTTCCTCAAAAGATTCGGAGTATTTTTTCTGCTCTGCCGTCGGCTCCTCGAGGCCGATTCCTTGCGATTGGAGGAGGAGCCTCGCGACCGCGTCATCCGTCTCTTTCGGAACGTCGTGCACTCCGGCTTTCATTTTCGCGCCTTTGGCAATAAGCTCGCAGCAGAGAGCCTGTATTGCGAATGAGCCGTCCATTATTTCTATGGGGTGGCCCTGTCCTGAGGGGCGCGCCAAGTTCACGAGGCGGCCTTCGGACAATAGGTAGAGCGTTTTTCCTGACTTGAGCCTGTAGCCTGCAATGTTTTCCTTGAGCTCCTCGATTTTGCCGCTCATTCTCCGCAAAGCAGGCTCGTTTATTTCCACATTGAAGTGGCCTGCGTTGCAAAGTATTGCCCCGTCCTTCATTTTGGAAAAGTGCTGTGCGTCAAGCGCGTTCTTGCTGCCTGTTGCTGTGACAAACAAGTCGCCTTGTTGCGCTGCCTCATCCATGGCCATTACCCTGAAGCCGTCGTAAAGCGCAGACAGCCCGCGCTGCAGGCCTGACTCGTGCGGCCCAAGCGTGCCGTCTATTTCCACCACTATAACATTGGCGCCCATCCCCTTCATTCTCGATGCAACCCCCCTGCCGCACCAGCCGTAGCCGGCTACCACAACCGTTTTTCCGGCTATAAGCTTGTTTGTCGCCTGCATTATGGCAGTCACAGTGGACTGAGCAGTGCCGAACTGATTATCGAGAAGAAATTTGGAGTGCGCGTTGTTCACTGCGAACACAGGGAGAAGCAGCTTTCCAGCTTTCTGCATTGCCTGGAGCCTGACAATCCCGGTGGTTGTTTCCTCGCACGCGCCTTTCACTTTTGCAAGCTCGCCCCTGCGCTTGGTGTGAAGAAGGTTGATGAGGTCGCAGCCGTCGTCTATCACTATGTCTGGCTTGCCATCGAGCACGCTGTTGAGGCAGAAGTAATACTCCTCGTTCGTCTGCCCTTCCCATGCAAACACATTCATGTTCTGCTGCTTTGCCATTGCCGCAGCAACCGAGTCGTCAGTGGTGAGCGGGTTGCAGGAGGAAGCGAATACTTTTGCCCCGCCTGCTGCGAGCGTTTCAAGGAGTATGCCCGTCTTTTTCTCGAGGTGGAGCGCTGTCGAGATTGTCATACCTGCAAAGGGCTTTTCCTTCTCGAAGCGTGCGCGGATGCTGGCAAGCGCAGGCATGTTTCTCCTTGCCCACTCAAGCTCGGCCTCGCCTTTTTTTGCCAAAGAAGCGTCTTTTACTTTTGACATAGGAACGCACCGGATGGATTTGAGCGCCAGAATATATATTAACTGCATTCCGCCTCAAGACAGGCATGCAGAAAATGTCCGGGCTGGATTTGCAATTTGCCGCATCAGAGCTTGCGCATCTTGCGGGCAAGAGGGTAGCGAAAATAAGGAGAACCGAGGAAGGTGTTTTCCTTTTCAAGATAGGGAGCGGGGAAATGCTGTTCGAGCCGGGCGTGCGGCTGCACTTGACGCGCCAGGCGCTTAAGGCAACCGAGGCGCCTGACGGGTTTGTGGGATACCTCCGGAAGAATTTTGAGGGGAAGACCGCTGCGGAAATAATGCAGGTGCCCAGCGAGCGGATAGTTGAGATAACAACAAAAAGCAAGGAAAAGCTCGTATTCGAACTGTTCAGGAAGGGCAATGTCATCGCAATTGGCGAGGATGGCATTATTGCAGCCTGCCTGGAAAAGGACGAGACCGGCGGGAGGAGGATTGCGCGGGGGGAAAGGTATGCATACCCCAAAGCCACTTCTTTTGAGATAAAAAAGCCTGAGAAAATTGCCTTCGCCGTGCAATTGAACGAAAAAGGCGAGCCTGTTTCCTACTCGGTGGACGGGTCAGGGCAGGGGCGCGCATTTCAGACTTTTTCAGAGGCCGCTGATTTCTACTATGCCAATGCCCCGAAAGAAAGCGAGGAAGAAAAGGCTGCCTCTGCAAACCTGAAGAAGCTACAGGGGAGGCTGGAATCGCAGCAGAAAACCCTTGCCGGGCTTTCCGAAAAAAGGGCTCAGGCAAAAATTGCAGGCGATGCCATTTATGCGGATTTTGAGAAAGTGGAGTCTCTCCTCTCGCTTGTGCGGCAGATGAAAAAAGCCGGGAAGAATGAGGAGGAAATAAACCGCGAGCTTGAGAGGCACAAGGCAAAGATTAAAGGGGCTGAAATTGAAATCGAAATGTAGTTGATTGGAACGCTGAGGCCAAGGAGTAAGAAGACCAAGATTTGGCTTTCGGTTTTTATTCATTCCTCGAGGTTCATCATGCTTTTCAGCACCCTCTTTGCCTTGGTGGTCTTGTCCACGCGCACGGCGACAATGCAGATCCCTTTCTCCTTTGCCACGTAGTAGAGGTTGAGCACGCGTATCTTTTCCTTTGCAAGAATCCCGGTGAGGGAGGCCATCTGCCCTGGCTCGTCCTTGATGAGCACCACGAGGATTTCGGATTCTAGGACATTGTAGCCGTTGGCCTTGAGTATGGACGAGGCCTTTTTCGCATCCTTGACAAAGAAGGAAAGTATTGCCTTGTTGTCCATGGATACCACGCTAAGCGAGTCGATGTTGATTTTCGAATTGCCAAGCAGGTAGGAAATGTCCGCAAGCACGCCGACTTTGTCGTCCGCAACCACTGTAAGCTGTTCCATTTTACTCGACCTTCACAAGGTATGATTTAAGCATGCTCTTTGCCTTTTTCGGCTTGTCCACCTTTATTGCGTCAAGCGAAAACCCATCGCCGCGCGCAAGCAGGTACAGGCTCCCGATGTTCACGTCGCCTTCCTTCAGTATTTTAGAGACCTTGGAAAGCTCGCCAGGCTCGTCTTTTACCTTCACTATGAGTATTTCGGACTCGAGCACCTTGTAGTTGTTCGCGGTAAGCAGGCTGGCAGCGCGCTTCTCGTCTTTGACCGTTATATTTATCATCACCTTTCCGCCGTAGACCTCTGCAGAGAGCGACTCGATGTTCAGCTTTGCCTTGCCAAGTATGTAGGAGATGTCCGCAAGCGCGCCTATTTTGTCGTCTGCCACTATGGTGATTTGCTTCATGATGCTCCCGAAAAAGAAACGGGTGCAATGCTTATATTTGCTCCCCTTCGTCGATTGTGGATGTCTCAGATCCTGTAAACCTGGAGGTGCGGGACGCCGGAAATCATGATTGCGCCTGAAACGTCAAGCCCGGCCTCTGATGCAGCCAGCAGCGACTTTTTCCCCAGTATGTTGGCGTTCGCGCAGGAGCGCAGAGCCTCAACGGCTTCTTTTTGCGTGGCCCTCTCCCCTTTGTAAAAGTGCGCGTGCATCCCGAGATCCAGTCGCAGCTTCCCCTCGGAAAGCACCCTGCCAATAAGCTCATCGTCGCAGATGGCCGCTACTTGCCCCTGCGGGGTGCTGTGGACCTTGAGGTACATGCGGGAATTCCGGAGGATAATATAATAAAAGTACGAGCGGAAAGAGCGCCCGTGGATAAGGCACTTGCGCTGCTCGCATTGGCATTTGCGATTGCACTCTTGATGGGATGCACATCAGGGCAAACGGAAAACCCGCCTCCCCAGGTAAGCCAGCCACAGGCAGCAGGGCCTGAATTCCCGCGCGTGCCGGTCGAATACGCTGCAACTTACGAAGTAAACGAGGGCGGTGCCAAAGTGACGAAGCGCGTGTGGGCATCAGGAAACAGGATGAGAATGGAAATTGCAGACGGAAGCGGGGGGCTTTTCGGGCTGTTCTTCCTTGGAAGCCGGGCATATTCCTGCGCCGCGCCAAGCGGCAATGCATCCTGCTTTGATGTGAGCGGCAGGGTTTCTGTGAAGCTGGCTGAAGCTCTACCCTGCCAGAACTTGTCCGGTGCTAGCGATGCAGGGCCTGTCGACATAGGCGGGACGCAGGGGAAGTGCTATACGCTGCCTTACGGTGTTTTTGCCATGAGGAAAATCTGCTGCACTGACAGGGGAGTGCTTGCTTATGACGAGTACAATACGACATCGGGGAAATCGCACGTGGAATACCTGACCGACATCGCCTATTCCGCGAAAGACTCGGACTTCCTGCTTCCTGCCGAGCCGCGTGCAGCGCCTGCAGAATGATTACTTTTTCTCTTGCTTCTCAGATTTTTTCGCAGGGGGCTGGAAATCGGAATTCCAATTGCCCATCAAAAGGCGGTGCCGAAGCTGGTTATTTACGTTACCGAGAATTGCACCTCGTAGATTCTCCCTATCTGCCGATACGTTTTGCCTATTGAATTCGTAGGCTATAACCTCGTAGATGTCATAGTTTGCAGGACAAATTGATTTGAGGGCCGAAATCTTGCTTTTGATTGCTTCTGATGTTTCCCATTCCTTGACAATCTTGGCGGTCACCGAATTCTTGGCAGGAATGGATTTCATCACATCTCTGCCCTTCCCAGATTTGCCTTTGACACCCTTTTCCCTGGGTGTTTCGGCTGGATTTTTCTCTTCGAGCAAGCCAAACTCTTCTTTTATCAGGTTTAAAGCATAGGTTGGGACTGAATAGTCAAGCCTCTCCCATTGGATATTTTGCTTGCCTGAGTTGTTTAGAGCAGGCTGAGTGAGATTGCTTGATTTGACAAAGTCGGCTAGTTTGTTCAGAGCAAATCTCACTTCGAGGCTGCTTTTTGCCAATGAGGATGCATTTACGTCGCTTTCCAGCTTTATGATGTAACCTAGGAACTCGTCTTTTACATTGTTAAGTTGGAAAATCTTCAATTCTTTTTCATTCTTATCCCTAGTAGTTCCAATGCTTTTTCCAAGGTTGATGGTATCCTCGATTTTTCTGATGACCTGCTTTGCCCATCCTTTATCGGTTTCGATTTTCGACACGCTGGGCTTCTGAATTGTGCCTTCCTTCTTGAGTACGCTATCCTTCATCGCTGAGCTTTGGAACACGAGCAAGCTATCACCCGTATTTTTTATGCTGGAAACACTATTTATACCTGTGCCTTGTGCCGGAGGAGCAAATGCCGTAAATAGGCCCGCTGCAAGAACGGTTAAGCCGGCAGACGAAACCTCGCGGAAGAAATTCCCCTGCCCTGCCAGAAGGCGAACCCGCTGTGCGTTGGGCTGGCCTGAGTTGCTTTTCAATAGGCATGGATTTGCCTTCGGGCTTCAAGGTGCTTGAGGTGTTTTTTAACCTTTGCATCCATTTGAGCCCATTGCAGATATTCCCTGCTGCCCCTTTTCACTTCGAAGGCGATTATCTGGGGAAGGGAGTAGCTGTGCAATGAGAGAATGCGCTTTTCGGCCTTCTGATAGCTGCCATCATTTATTTTCAGCTCGAGCACAAACTCGCGCTGCGCTGTGAATTCCCCCTTCCAGATGAAAAACGATTTCACTGGGAAAACGCTTGCGCAGGCAGCGAGCCTTTCCTTGATGATAGTTGCAGCTGCCTTTTCCGCCTCTCCCCTTTTTGCGAAAGTGGTGTGCACAATCAGCATAAAAAATACCAATGGGCCCAGGAGGAATCGAACCCCCGGTCTTCGCTGTGTAAGAGCGACGTCTTACCATTGTCGAGCCCTTTCCGCTTTTCCGCCAGCGCTTTTTGGGACCAACTTCTCGCCGAAGCGAGAAGTGGTCCATTCGCCGGATCGCCGGCGAATCGGACGAGCGCGTGCGGGAGGAGCAAAAAGGGCTGTTCGACTATGGGCCCAGCAGATTGGTTTTTAGGAGAGAGGAAATAAAGACAATACCCAAATCCCGCGCCTTCACACGCAAATCTTTATATAGCATCGAGGGGAAAGACCCCGTTGGTGATTCTGGATGGATTTCGAAGGCTTGCTGAACCAGCTGCAGATAAGCACATCCGGCTTCCTGGGCAACATGCTAGAGGGCCTGGCTGCATTCTGCATTTTCGTGGCAATAATGTTCGTCGGCCTGTGGATCGCGCAGCTTCTCGGCACCCTGATGAGGAAGTTCCTGCACAAGATGGGCGTGGAGAAGTTCCTTTCCGCGCATGGCGTGCATGACGCATTCGTGGGATTCACCTTCTCGAACATAATCGTGGCCATACTTAAGATATACGTCGCGGTGGCATTCCTAGGGATCGCGTCTGACGTGATCAGGGTGCCCATGATAACCTTCCTCGCGGCGCAGGCAGTGGGTTACCTGCCCTCGCTCATACAGGGGCTGGTCATACTGATGGTCGGGCTGGTCGCAGGCGACTACATCACGGACAGGATAAAGGAGCAGAAGAAAATGCCCTTTGCCAACTCGGCGGCGATAGTCATCGAGCTTTTCATTGCATACAACGCGCTTGTCATCGCAATGCCGCTCCTGCTTCCCGCAGCCGACCCGTCGCTTCTGATCTGGTCCTTCCTGATTGTGCTTGCCGCATTCGGGCTGGCGCTTGGCCTGGGCTCGGCGATTGCTATCGGGCTTGGCCTGAAGGACACAGTTGCGGATGTCGCAAAGAAGCACAAGAGCAAGCTTGACAGCCTGCTCTGAGTTTCCTTTTATTTCTCTATTTTTATCTTGCACGGCGGCAGCTCAGGGATAATTTTCTTTTCATGCTGATTTCATTTAGCGTTCGCCTATTTTCCGTTTTATTTTCCTTGCTTCTTATCCCGTCAGCCTTTGCCCCTGATTTTTTGCACTCGGCATTTTTTTCCCGCCTCAGCTCATGGCAGGTACGGCTCTATTTCCTGCCTGGTTGCCAATGCAAGCGCCAGCTTTCCGTTCGAAATCGCGATTTTTATCCTGACGCTTTCGGTGTCAGGCACATGAAGCGACCGCTCGAATGATGAAAGTTCCTCCCTGCCGGCAAATACAAGAAGCCTTCTTGCCACCCTGCCCTTTGGCAGGGCGCCTTTTTTCCCGCAATACAGGGCAATCTCAAGATTGCTTTTTGGGATCCTGATCACCCTTTTCCGGCTGAAGGGCAACCCGCGCTCCAGCATCAGGTCATGTACCAGCCTGAGCACTGCAAGCTCCTGCACGGAAAAGCCTTGCAGGCGGCGCACAGATGCGAACACCCCCTCAGACTCTGCGAATTTCCCATGCCGCACGAGGGATCGCAGCGCAGAAATCACGCTGCCGCGACCAAGCACGGTCTCCTTTTTCTCGCCCAGAAGGGGAAGCAGGACAGAGGCTATTTCCTCGGGGCTTGCGCAAAGGCCAAAGCCCCCGATTTTCCTGTCAAAGCCAGCGTATGCCGCCATTACCTGCGATTCGTCC
>JAHFEN010000123.1 GCA_023248455.1 Microcaldota archaeon
TGTTGCGGCGATAACTGCGATCACCTATGATAGGCAATTTCAGTTCCGGTATGCGCATAGGCGCATCGGCAAACATGACTCGTCCTCGCATC
Source organism: Microcaldota archaeon (assembly GCA_023248455.1). Taxonomy (GTDB): domain Archaea; phylum Micrarchaeota; class Micrarchaeia; order Anstonellales; family Anstonellaceae; genus UBA10161. The sequence continues at coordinate 93 of JAHFEN010000123.1, forward strand.
GCCAGAGGACAAAACTCGCAGGCACTACTATACGGTAAAGGGTTTATATATGTTTCTTCGGCTAGGGCTTTACTCGCACCCTGTCGCGGGGGAACATGACAGCCTCGCGTACGTTGTGAAGCCCGCAGACCTTCATGGTCAGCCTGTCCAACCCTATGGACCAGCCTGCGTGCGGCGGCGCCCCCACGCGGAACGCGTTGATGTAGAATTCGAAGTCTTGCGGATTCAGGTTCCGCGCTTTGAGCTGCGCTATGAGCATTTCCGGCTTGTGAACACGCTGCGCGCCAGAGGCGATTTCAAGCGACTCGTAATTCAGGTCGTATGCGTGGCAGATTTTCGGGTCTTCTTCGGATGGCTGCGAGTAGAATGCGCGGATTGCAGCTGGCCACCCTGTGACGAAGTAGGTGGAGTAGCCGAGCTCATCGGCAAGCAGAGCCTCGGTTTCCCGCGAGAAGTCGTCTCCCCACTTGAAAGACTCCTTGCCAGCATTCAGCTTTTCCACAAGCTCGGTGTAAGTGTGGCGCGGAATTTTGGATTGGACTTTAAGCTCCCGGTTGAGAACTTTCAATTCCTCTGCGCACTCCTTTTTGACATGCGAGAGAATGTGCAGCGTGACTTTCTCAAGTGCATCAATGGCATCCTTGGGGGTAACAAAGCCCATCTCAATGTCCATCTGCAGCGCCTCGTTCAGGTGCGTGAGCGTGTTATGCTTCTCTGCGCGGAAGACAGGGACTGTCATGAAAACCCTGTCAATCCCCCCGATGACAACAAGCTGCTTGTAGAGCTGCGGCGACTGCACAAGATAGGCATCCTTCTCGAAATACTGAACTTTGAATACGTCCGCCCCACCCTCTGTCGCGGCTTCCACTATTGTGGGCGGATGGATCTCCACGCAGCCAAGCGAGCGCGCAGCCTCGCGGAATGCGCCTGCTATTTCGCCCCTTATCTTGAAAATTGCCGATGCGTTCGCAGTGCGAAGGTCCACGTAGCGGAAGTCCAGCCGAACATCGAGGTCAGCAGGCACTTTCCCAGTTACTTCAAAGGGCACTTTGGTGGTGACTTCGTTGAGTATTTCGAATTTTGAGGGTATCAGCTCGCAGCCAGCCTCAGCTATTTTGCTAGCCACCACCTTTCCCGTGACAGATACCACGGTTTCTTTGGGCAGAGACATGGCAGACAGGACTTTATCATCGGCGGCCCCTTTTTTCGCAGTGACCTGGATTATGCCGCTCCTGTCGCGCACCTGCACGAACTTCAGCTTTCCCAGGTCGCGGACCTCGTGCACCCAGCCAGCGATGGTGGCCTCGGAGTCAAGGCGCTTTTTCGCCTCTGAAATGTAATGCGTCCGATACATGGCCTGCACCGCTAGAAATTCTGGGCTAATAACTTATATCCCATTGCCTACTCCAGCACCAGCTGCACGTCCTGCTCCATGAGGGATTTCGGCGCTTTTTCCAGGGTGGGAATGTCCATCGGCAGGTGAGGCAGATCTGCTTTTGAAAGGCGCACTTTTGTCACTTCCTTGCCATCGTGGAACACCTGGTTTATCCCGAGAAGCCTGGCGGGCATTATCACGTCTGCCACTGATTTTTTCACGTCCCCCTTAATCTCAGCTATTCTCACCTTTTTGCCAAGCGCTGAAGAAAGCTCGGATACTATCTTGCCCTGCTTCCCGATGAGAAGCCCTGCCTCCCCCCTTGTGAGTATGAGCACAGCGCGCCCCAGGTCCAGCGCCTTGTAGAATTCGGCATTGGAAATATTGTAGCGCTCGTTTATTTTATAGAGTATCAGGGCTACCTCGAAGTCTAGCTCGGTTATTTTGCCCTCTGCTATCATTTTCTTTGTCTCTTCTGACAATGCTCCCGCTTTGACTTCTTCGCCGGGTATTGGAGTTTTCATCCCGCACACCCTCCATTGGTGACAGATAGCAGGGAGGGAAGAAAACTTACTTGACCAGCCTTATCTCTATTACAGACACCTTGGTCTTGGAGCCGTCCTCTGAGTCAAGCTCTTCGGTCTTGATAAGGATGTTGTCCACTTTCACGTTTGGCATGAAGCGGTTCCGCACGATCTCAGCTACGTCGACTGCGCGCGATATCGCCTTTCCCCTTGCCTTTATGAAAACATCCTGCGTGGGGCCGTTGAACTGCGTCACGACCGCAAGAACATATCCCATCACTGGCTTTTTCCCGATGTAAATTACGTTAGCGTCCTTCCGCTCGGCCCTCTCGGCTATTTGTGCGCCTGGTGCGCTTGCGATTTCATCCATAGTTGCACCTCCTGCCTGCGTGTTGCTAGAGTTGTTTCCTTCCCCGCCGATAATCCGTCACCATTTTTTCAAGGTCTAATTTAGGGCCGCCCAAGCTATTTAAATCATCGTTTTTCGGCTGAGGTGAAGGATTCATAGGCTGATTTTCTTCCTTTTTCTGCTGCGGGGAAGGCATTTGGCTCTTTTTCTTTGGCTTGAACCTCTCGAGAGTTTTCTGCAGCCGGAAGCGCAAGGAACGAAGCTCGGTATTGCGAATCATGCTTTGCCTGACGCCATTCTCCAGCAAGCGGAGCCTTTCCTGAAGCTGCCCTTTCTCATATTCCAGCCTTTCCGTGTGCAGCCGCAGGTTGGCATTCTCGCGAGCAAGCGAGGACACACGCTCCTTCAGCTCTTCAGCGGATGTGGCACGCGGAGGGTGTTTGGGCGCCTCATTCCACGCTTCTTTCTTTTCCTCAGGCTCGCGGAGCTCCAAGAATGCGTCCTTCAGGTGATACCCCTTCAAAACCAGGTGCTTCAGCCTCTCCTTGTCCTCGCCCGACACTTCCTGGATGGCGTCTATCTGGCGCATCTTGTTCGCATGCGACCGGTAGGCGAGCACTGCCGCGGCGTACGCGTCTCGCTCGTGGTTGTTTTTCATCCCCGCCCCGCTTGCGATTTGCCTTTTTTCCTCCTCGCGTATTTCGCGCTCCGGGGAGAACAGCCTGCAGGAGAAATAGGATGCTATCTTGAGCGCTGATTCTGGCGCAGTCGCAACGTCGCAGGCGATCAGGGACGGGGTGCCGTGCCGCTCGATTATCCTCACTGCCTCTGCCATGCCCCCTTGGGCAGAGTGCGCGGCGAGCTTCTTCCCGGCAAGGGATACGATTGCGATTCCGTATGTGCTCCCAGGGTCGATGCCGGCTATAATGTAGTTGGACAAGGAACCTCCCGCATTCTTTGGGGCGAAAAGGATGAAAAATGCATGGCTTGGGGTTAAAAACTGTTATGACCACAATTGGCGACTATGATAAAATACGCGGAACGGCCTGTTGCGGTGGTAGGCGCAAACGGCAGGATGGGCTCGATAATCACTGCCAAGCTGGCTAAAAAAAGCCCGCAGATTCCTGTTTTCGCACTCATAAGAAGGAACCAGGACAGGATAAACGGGCTGGGGAACCGCAACCTCGAAATAACAAGCGATGCTGACAGCGCAATCAGGAGGGCATCTGCAGTGTTCTTTTGCCTGCACA
>JAHFEN010000124.1 GCA_023248455.1 Microcaldota archaeon
AAAAATCTATGAAGATTTTTTAGCAGCAGAGCGGGCTCTGCTCCAATCAGGAAACTCTAGAATTCCGACTCTGGCACCGAAAGAAGGATTGCTTTTTTTGCGTCTTCGATTTTTTCCTGAGGGCCGGAGGCTGCAAATGAAACTTTGAATCTGCCTCCATTTTGCGCTGCTGATGCTGCTAATCCGAACGATGCCGCAATTGCCTCTATCTTCTTTTTCTGGTCAGAGATCACATCGTTCACCTTGACCGAATAGATGACCGATTCGCCTGCGAGCGGATGGTTGAAGTCCACCACCACGCGGCCCGAAGTTACCGACTTGACGCGGGCGGCAACCCCGTCGAGCATGATTATCATGCCTGGCAGGGGCTGCATTTTCTGCTTTGCAAACTCCTTCTCAGGCATCATTCGAATGAGCTCTGGCAGCTTGGCTCCGAATGCCTTGTCAGGCGAAATCAAGAACTCCTCTTTCTTGCCAAGCTGGCAGGCGGCAATCGCCTCCTCCATGCCCTGCATTATCGCCTTGCGGCCGAACACCGCGAGCTTGGGCCCGTAAGTTGAATTCTTCTCGAATATGCCATTTTCCTGCGCGAGCGATTCGTCAGTTGTGTCAAATACCTGGCCCGTGGCTGCCACCTTGCCAGTATACTCCATGAGCACCAGGTCTCCTTTTTTCACCTGCACCATATTTCATCGACCTTTCAAAAATGCTGCGTTTTATAAACCCTATTATGTCAAAAGGTCTGACGGACCCCAGACTGAAGTCGGGGGCATGCCAACCCGTCATTGAAGCGACAGGCATGGCCAGACCTTTTGAGTCAGATAATCCAGTTCTGCTCATATGAAGTCTTAAGGATTAAAATATGATGCAGGCTTTTTGGGGAGACCTATGGATAAGAACGATTGGTACAAGCTCCTGGCAATTGGAATTGTGCTGGTTTTCGTGATAGAGGGGATAGCCATAGGAGTGATGCAGAACAACGGGAACAAAGGCGCCGGCGAGCCTGCAGGCAGCAGCGCAGCCAGCCTGACTGGCACAGTAAACACCAATGTCACGATTGTGCGCTACGAGCCCTATGTCATCGTGTCTGGGGGCAATTCAAGCGCAGTGGAAGAGGCCAAGCAGAAGCTCATAGACAGCGGGATTGCAACTTATGCTGTAGTGAATGGAAAAAACCTGGTGGTGAGCCTCAAGTCAGGCAAGGATGCCCTGGCTGCTGGGGCGGAATTCGAGAAGGCAAATGCCACTGTGGTTGCCACAGCATCCATAACCACTGAGCCCAAACTCAGGGTTGTGGGCACAGAGATTTCAACAGCCGTGGACGGCACAAGCTTCAGCATGCAGCTTCGCCCGGTTTTCGACGAAGGCTCAACCGCGCCAGCCACTTTCGCGGCAAACATTGAGAATGGGATCATGGTGTCGCTTGGGAATTTCGCAATGCTTCCGACTTACGTAAGCGGGGCGCTTGTGCCTGTGCCGCTTGTGGGGGAAACGCAGGCTGCCTTTAGCGTGGCTGTGCCATGGCAGAACAGGAGCGCTGCAAAGCCCTTGGCGGCAGCAGCGGGAGCCATTTACAGGGAAAAATCATTCATAACCGTGTCCCAGAATGCCACGCAGCAGCAGCTGCAAGCCTTTGCTTCAGGAAAGGGCTACATCAGCGCGGTCCAGCCTGGAGTAATAAGCGTGAAAAACGGCTTTGTAGACCGGCTGATGGCCCAAGGCGACCTTGCAAAAGCAGGGCTGGCAGGGGGATTTCCCGATTCGCTTGCCACTTTTGCCAACGCGAGCGGGAATAGGAGCGCCGGAAGCCTTGCAGCAAATCTCAAGGCAGCGGGAATCGATGCAACACTTGTTTCCAGCAGGACACTGAAGGCAAGGCTCCCGGACGTGATTGAAAAGGGCGGCAAGAAGTTCAGGACTGGGGGCATTGGGGTCTCGTTCGAGCAGACGGGCGAGGCAGTGAACAACACTGTTTATCTTTCAATCGACTTCTCTGCGGACGGAAGCACGCTCTACCAGCTTCTTTCGGTGAAGCAGGTCCAATAGTGCGCAGCGCAGACATCAATGGGTTAATCCCTATTTTATTGCTTCCGCGTCATAATTGCTCATATGCTGATTTTCCAGGTCTCTGAAAAAGAAAAAAAGGCCACAGCAGAGGGAACGCGGAAGGAAAACAGAATAAGCGAGTTCCAAGGCAAGGCAGTGAATCCTGTTAACATCAGCAAGAAGGATGAGAAAGCCCAAAATAGCACGCCGAAGTCTCTGGTCCTTTCAGATGTCGAGAAAGCTAAAAACAAAGAGAAAAACTGGCTGAACCTGGAAGTGGGCACCGGAGCAGCAGGCATAGGGTTCGGAATACTAGGGGCAGCTGTGAACCGGGCTTTTTACCCTGCGTGGGTGGTATTTTCTATTATTTCAGGTGCAGCCTATCTTTTCAGGGAGAATGCGAAAAAGGAAAAGGAGGAGGCCATGGTGGCCGCCGGCCTGGAGATAGCACAGCCCAGCATGGCGAAGAAGATTTTATTTGGCGTCGAGTCGGTGGCGGGAGGCATGGGAATTGCATGTGGGATTGGCGGATTTTTTGTACGTACTCTCTGGCCCATAGGGGTTGCAGCTTCAGTGATTTCTGGCATTGCCTACGGGTTAAGGCAGCTTTTTGACTGAAAGCCGAATAGGATTAAGATCGGACATTCAGTTCGGGTAAGCCCCAGCGGCTGGTTGAATCTTCACATCTGGCGCCAGATTGCTGATTGGACGTCTATAAAACAGCTGCGGATGTTTTATAAAGTTCAGCGGATTATCAAGGGCTAGAGGACCGAACATGCCTGACAAGCCCAGCCCAACTGATGCGCGCACCTACTACCATAGGGGGAATACATACTACGAGAAAGGGGACTACGAGCGCGCCGTGGAGGCCTACAATACTGCGATAATACTCAACCCCACATTCTCTGAAGCTTACTTCAACAGGGGGCTTTGCTACTACAACCTCAAGAATTTCGACCGAGCAATAACCGACTACTCAAAGTCAGGCGACCTTGACCCGAAAAACCCGGTGATATACAACAACAGGGGCGACGCATACTACCGCAAGCAGGATTTCAACACAGCGATCGAGGACTATGACCGCGCTCTTGCCATCAATCCAAAATACCTCAAGGCATTCTATAACCGGGGGCTTGCCTACGCATGCCTGCAGGACTATGAAAAGGCTGTGGAGGATTTCACAGAAGTCATAAAGCTCAACCCGAACTTCTCTGAGGCATTCCACATCAGGGGGCTGGCGTACGACTACCTGAACCAGCTTGACAAGGCAATAGCGGACTATGACAAGGCTATCGAGCTGAATCCCCAGTTCACCGAAGCCATAAACCACAGGGAGATTGCAAAGGGGAAGCTGGCAGGGGGAGGGGGCGGCTCAGGGACAATGGCCGTGGGCGAGGCAGCGCAGAACCAGGGCATTAACGCGGTCAAGCTGCTCTCAAAGCCCACCATGAAGTTCACCGAAGTTGCCGGCATGAAGAAAATGAAGGAGGAAATCAACGAGGCGATAGTC
>JAHFEN010000125.1 GCA_023248455.1 Microcaldota archaeon
GCTTCATGCAAGCTTGGCGTGGGCGATGCTTTTCTGTTCATCCTCCACATAGGGGCCCAATATTATTGCAGAATAAGCATATTTAAATCCAGTGTTCAAAAGAGTAAAATAAGGAAAAAAATTAGGGAAAAACAAAATCGGCGCCTCTCGGGGCGCCGCAATAAGAAAAAGACCAATTTACAGGTAGTTTATCGCGTCCATCTCGACGACTTTCCGGACTTCGGTTTCCTGCTTTGCCCCGATGTACGGATTCTTTATTCCAGTGACAATGGAAGTGCAAGTAATGGTGTCCCCAAGCGCCGGGTCAAGCCTAGCGCCGATCTTCACATCAGCATTCAGGTCAAAGGAATCGGATATCTTCTCTCCGATGTCAATTCCCTCGCCCAGCGTGAGCTGCGTGCCGCCGTTTATGTGCAGTAGCGCACCCTTGGCGCCCTCATAGGAAGCCTCAAGCAGCGGGTGCTCCATTGTGTTCCTTACCACCTGCTCTATCCTGTCCACTCCGTGCCCCTCGCCCATGGAAATGAGTGCGAACCCCTTGTTCTCCATAACAGACTTGACATCTGCAAAGTCGATGTTCATGAGCGACGGAAGCATTATCGTGTCCGATATGCCAGTAATGGCCTTGCCAGTGATAGCGTCTGCCAGGTTGAACGCCTCGTTGATCGGCAGGTTCGGAACATATCCGACCAGCCTGTCGTTCTCAATCACGATGACAGTGTCCGACTTTGCAGCCAGCCGATCAAGCCCCCACTTCGCCTTCTGCATCCTTGCCCTCTCCAGCCTGAATGGCATGGTCACCACTGACACCACTATGGCGCCCTGCTCCTTCGCAATCTCCGCGATTACAGGGGCCGCGCCCGTGCCAGTGCCGCCGCCCATTCCAGCAGCGATGAACACGAGCTCCTTCTCGGAAATCACTTCCCGCAGCTTGTCCCTGCTCATCTCAGCGCATTTGGTTGCCACTTCCGGGAAGCCGCCCGCCCCCAGCCCTTTCGTCACTGTCGAGCCTATGAGGACCCTCTTGTGGGCCTGTATTACCTTCAAGTGAAGCTGGTCAGTATTGACTGCGATGGTCTGCGCGCTCCTGATCCCCATCTTCATCATCCTGTTCACTGTGTTGCATCCTGCTCCGCCCACTCCCACGACAGCTATCCTGACGTTCTCATTGCTCATCAGGTCATCCGCCTTTTTTTCCCCAACCACGTTTTCGAACATATGCCCAACCCCCGCCTTTTTGTTTTTGCCGATTTACAGCGCAAGTGTCGCCTTGGTATGCGCCTCTATCGTTCCTGTCTCTCTTCCTTTGAAGTGCAGCTTTCGCTAATCGTACGCTAACATTTACGACGTAACTGTGCTGCACATTCCTGATCGCCGCATCTACTACTCCAATCAGATATATAAACGTTTTGAAATCGTGAAATTTTTTCTTGCAGCAACGCCGTAGAAATGCGATAAAGCAAACTGTGTCATATGCCCATACGTGTTCTGTCTAACATCATTTTTACACCTGAGAAAATGTTTGCTGGCAGGAAATTAAATCGCAAAAGCGCAAAAAAATCCGCCCGAACAAAAAATTCCTGGAAAACCACCGGCATCGCACTTTGCTCACCTTTTTATGTTAAGGAAAAGCACTCAAACTCAAGCTTGGAGGTAAAAGTTAAATAAAGTTATTTAACATTAAATAACTCGGTGAAAAAATGGCCCTCAAAACATTCAACATCGACCAGGAAATCTATTTGCGCTTCTCCGGCTTCTGCAAGGAGAATGGCATCAGCATGAGCAAGCAGGTGCAAACCTTCATGGCTTCCCAGGTCGAGGAGGAGCCCAGGGCGCGGGCAGCATACCTGAGGAAGCTTGACCGCCTGCGCAAGGGCAAATTCATCTCCGTCAACAGCTTTGCCAAGCGCTACGGACTGGAAGAATGACGTATGCACTAGACATCAGCGACCACGCGGACAGGATATTCCGCAAGCTTGCCAAGAAGGACAAGGCGCAGCTTGAGGCAATAAACAAGAAAATCAAGATGATACTTGAAAACCCCGAGCACTTCAAGCCCCTCAAAGGCGACATGAAAGGCTCGCGAAGGACTCATTTCGACCCGTTTGTCCTTGTTTACGAAATAGACGAGAGCACGAAAACAGTCAGAATACTCGATTACGGCCACCACGACAAGGTGTATTAATTCCCAGGCAGCCTTCGTTCTAAGGGAGCAATAAAAAACACACAATCGGCGCCCGAAAAGGTTGGGCTTCGGACGCCCTTCTTTCAATTGTGGTAAGAAAAGAAAAGATATGTTTATAAACACTTTGTCGCATATTTTCTTCTATGAGAACACTCCAATCCCCCCCGGCTTTACGAGTCCCAGTTACCAATTGCTTGAGTGACATACCATCAATGGACAGATTCCGCATTAAAACAATCGAGGCAGGCAAGATAGGCTTTTTCTCCAGACTCATTCACCCCAAGAAATCCAGTCTCATGCAAAAGGAGCTTGACGCCATGCGGCAGAGCGGGGTAAAGCCGGACCGCTCGAATCCTTCCCTTGCTTACCATGAGCTGTCAAAGCAATGCGTGAATTATTCAAATTATTGGATGGCAGAACCACATGAAAAAATAGCCATCCGGCTGAAACCCGGTGAAGCCAAATATTGGAATAGCATGGGAATTATCAAATGCCTGGACATCGACCAAATCCAGAACCTCGGCAGTTCCAGCAAGCAGGAGATGATCTTGGATGCCACTTGCGACTTTGCCAAGGCAATTGAACTCGATCCAAAATTTGCTGATGCCCACAACAACTGGGGCAATGCCTTGAGAATGATAAAGAAATACCAATACGCCTTGGAACACTACAACGCGGCGATCGAAATCGATCCAAACACTAGCGCATTTTACCAAAACAGGGCAAAAGTTCTGATAAAGCTTGGCAGGACGGACGAAGCGCAACTTGATATCGGCGCCTACGAGCGCATGAGCGGATGCTCTTTTATGCCCAAAGAACGCATATCCGGAACGGCGATATCTCCAGACAATTCTATTGTTAAGAATTTTTCGGTCCCTGTGCACACCGTAATCACACGTCCTTCGGATTAAAAGGGCAATAAAAAAGACTCAAAAGGGCACAGCCGGGTTGGGTTGGCCGGCCCTTCTGGTTTTCAACAAAGATAGTGGCAGCTAGCCGATTATCTCGATGTCGGAGTACGAAACCTCTTTCTTAGGTTCGTCCGCACCCGCGCCGAAGATATTGGCTCCCTTGACTCCGGTCACGATGGCAACTATTTCCAGTTTGCCGTCGTAGCCAGGAATAAGCCGCGCACCCCACTTGACGTTTGCCTGCGGGTCCATCTTTTCAGTGATGATTTCTCCCGCCTTGATGGCATCGCCAAGAGTCAGGTCCGCGCCGCCCGATATATGAATGAGAGCGCCATTCGCACCCTCATAGTCCACATCAAGCAGCTTGTTCTTCAACACGCCCTCGGCAGCGCCGCGCACCTTGTCAGTGCCCTTGCCCTCGCCGACT
>JAHFEN010000126.1 GCA_023248455.1 Microcaldota archaeon
GCAAAGTCCCCCCCTGTGCTGCTTGCGTACAAATAGCCTGCTGCGAACGGAATGACTACGCCTGCAACTGCGACAAGCAGGTTGTCCAGCGCGAATATCCCTTCTATTTTGTTGTGAAGCCCCACCTTGAAGAGCAATATGACTGCGCCAAGCTGCGCGAAAACCTGTATTACGTTCTCAGACTGGAGTATTTTCGGGAGATTGGGTGCAATAATCGAAAAAAAGCTCGGGCTGATGAGAATGCCGAACAGCATCAGGATCATTACCGTGGGCTGCTTGAGGTAGATGACTGCAATTTCACCTAAAACTGCAAGCAGGAGGAGGAAGACTATTTCAAAGTAGATGTGCTTCTCCGGCTCCACCGTGCCGAAAATGCTGGTGCGAAGAACAGTAAGTATGAGGAGCGCGAATACTGCCAGGATGATTAGGGGATAATGCTTTTCAAGGGGATTTTTCATCTTGCAGCCTCATTTTTTCTGCATCTCGAACATCTCGATTATCTCCTTTGTGGTTGTAATGTCCTCCGGCCCCTTGTCGTCGCGCAGGCTCATCATGCGCGGGAAGCGGAGCGCATAGCCTGTTTCCCCCACCATGCCTGCAGTGTGCATGGGTGAAAGAGTTATTTCGTCTGCTGCCACTGTAATTACATACTTTGGCTTTACCCAGAAGTCTGGAGTCAGCTTGCTGTTTACCCCCTTGGGCTTGTCTTTCACCTTTATTTCATCCAGCATCTTCTCAAACGACTGCATTTCGTCTTCCGAAAAGCCGCTGCCTATTTTCGCTATTGTCTCGAATTCGTCCGTCTCGTCATTGAGCACAGCCGCAAGCAGGCCTCCAAATTCAAACTCCTGCCTTTGCCCCTTTCCCAGATAGTAGCCTATGATGACTATGTCCACTGTATCCGCAAGAGCGCCGTAGGATTTTTTGAGCTTTATCCATGCGAACTTGCGCGCTCCTGCCACGTAGGGCTGCGAGAGGTCTTTTGCTATTATTCCCTCCAATCCTTGGCCTATAAGGTCTGTGAAATATATATCCAGTTTCTTGGGGTTGTCGGTGTAAATTAGCTCCGAGGGGACGAGTGGCTCGGTTTTTGAGAATAGTTTCTCAAGTGATTTTCTGCGTTTGGAGTATTTCTCAAGCGTCATGTCCTTGCCGTTCAAATACATGAGGTCGAATACAAAGAGGCGCAGCGGGAATTCCTTTGCCATCCCCTCTATCCCGTACTTCCTCTTGCGTTGCATTGTCTGCTGGAATGAGTAGTATTTCTTCTCCTTTGCGTTGTATGCCAGGGCTTCTCCTTCGAATATTGCGCTCTTTATTTTCAGTTTGCTCGCTGCTTGCGTGATTTCAGGGAACATGTGCGTCATCTTCTCCAGCTTGCGCGAGTAGATGTCGACTCTGCCTTCCCGCACGTGCACCTGCATGCGAAGGCCGTCGTACTTTGCCTCCACAGCGCATTTTCCCAGCTTATTCATTATTTCCTCTGCGTTGGAGAGCCTTTCAGCAAGCGCAGGGCGGATGGGCTTGAAGGGCTGCGTGGAAAAGTGCGAAAGGTCCTTGCCCGCTATATAGTATTCTGCCACTTCCCCAAGATCTGAGCAAAGGTTGAATGCGCGGAGTATTGTTTGGCTGTCGGTCTTGTCATCGTGCTTCATCATGGATAGGGCGTCTATTATTGAGGGGTCGCCTATGCCAAGCCTGAGCTTTCCCAGGCAGAAGCGGATGAGATAGCGGGCTTCAACTGGCTTAGCGCCGTTCAGGAGTTCGGAAAGAAGGGAGACTTTGCTCTCTTGGCTGCCTGCCCCGCTCATCTGCGCTATCTTCACGAATGATGAATAGGCCTTGGAAAGCGTGTTCGGGGAGGAGGCAAGCGACATTTGTGATTTTTTTGAAAGGAGGTTTTCTGCTGCCGAGCCCAAGTCGCCTGATTTTTTGTACTCTGCAAGAACCGCCTTTTCAGTGTAGCCAGACGTCTGCGAGATTGCGCGGATGGCGAACTTCTCCCCAATCCCGATATCCAGGCCCTCGTGCGAGGGCGCTACGTTCCCTTCTATTATGTATATTAAGGGCTTTACCTCCTCCTTCTCGCACTTCTTCAAGAGTTCAGCTGCCTGTGCTGACATTTCAAGGCGCGAAGCGGTTGCCTCAACCTTTGCAAAGCACTCTGCGACCTCGGAGAAGAGCATAACAAGGGGACGCATGCAAATTATTTAAAGGGCAGCATGGGTTAGTCCAACGTGAACAAGAAAATCGGCCAGGCGAGCGCTCGACCGAGCGCGTTAAGGGTAAAGGGTTGCACTGGGCAGGCGAGCGCTGAGCTTATCTCAATAATGGGCATTTCCCTCCTAGTGGTGCTGGTATTCTTAATCCTCGCGGGCAAATCAATTTCGGAAGTCTCATCAGCGCAAAACTACAACGATGCGCGCGATGCGGCAAACTCGCTTGCGCAGGCTGCAGATTCCGTATTTGCACAGGGCGAGGGGGCAAGCAGGACCGTCTTCATCAAATTGCCTGCAAACTCCGTTTCATACATGCAGTCAAACTCGATCATCATCAATTTAGACGGGTCGGATATCATTACCCAGAGCACGGCTTTGCTCTCGGGTTCGCTTCCCTCTTCGCCAGGCTCTTATAACATGAAAATTGTTTCGCATGGAAGCTATGTACTGATTACACCCTATCTTGCAGATATTGACAAAAAAGCAATCTTCATAAGCATGGCCAGAACCGATGAAAGGCAGGAAAACCTGAAAATCTTCAGCGCAGTAAGCGCAGTCGTCCGCGCAGATGCGAACGCAAGCTGGGGCTTCACGGACGTAATTCTTACGGTTTCGCCATCGAGCCTGGTTGCAAGCCCTTCGGGCTCACAAATCAACCTGACATTTTCCTCAGCAGGTGGCTCGCCGGCCAATCCAGGCTTCCACAACAGCCAGCTAGTCATAAATGCCACTTCCGATACCAACCTTACCGAAACATTCTACGTGCCCATAACGTTGTATGTCAATCCAGGCTGAGGGCCGCCAGCGCTGTTCAGATAATATTTAAAGAGAAGCATGAGTTAGGCTCGCATGCGCAATGTCGGGCAACCTGGTGCTAGCATTGGTGGAGCGGAAGCAGGCCGAGAGGGAGGCAATTTTTTCCAGCCATGCACGAAGTCCGCGCCCGGGCAAGCAAGCATCGAGGTATTGGCATTGCTGGGCATAACATTTGTGGGAATACTTTTTTTCGCGATTTATTCATCAATCCTGGCTTCCGACCTGGGCGCACAGGGTGAGCTCCATGATGCGCAAGCCTCGGTCAGGTCGCTTGCGCAGGCGGCGGACTATGTTTATGCGCAGGGAGAGGGGGCTAGCGTGGCAGTGTCCGTAGCACTGCCCCCAAGCACGGTATTTGGGGCTAATGAAACATATATAGGAAAGCCACAGTCAGCCCCTGTTGGCGCAAGCTCCAATAGGATCAATATACGGGTTGGGAGCACTGATGTATATTCGAGCACCCGGGCGAGCGTGTCCGGC
>JAHFEN010000127.1 GCA_023248455.1 Microcaldota archaeon
TTTCATTTATTACTTCGTTCATGTTTCTGGTTGCCAAGGTGAGAACGTAGGTAGAGTTAGGGTTCGGATCTTTAACTTCGATTTTCTTTATCTGTTCATTGAAGGCTGAAAGCGAAAGCATTATCCCATCATAGCCAACTCCCCATCTTGAAGCTATGCTTAGGGCGTTTGCGGCAACGCCATAGCTTTCTGCAACAGTCATCACGCTGTTCAGGAGTGTCCTGTTGCCCTCCAAAAGCTTTGGAATCTCCCTGTCCGGATCCCGGTCAATGACAGGGACGAACTTCGCAATCGTAGCTAATGCCTTCTCAGCATTATCCGATTGGACAACTGCTGCATAGTGCTCTGGTGTTCCTTCATGGTATTTTTGCTTAAGGTTTTCGGCTTTCTGCTTATCCTTTTCCAACTGTTCCATGATTTCTTTCTTTTCAGCACTGTCCGAGTGCAGGTAGTCGAAAAGCTTGGCGATGGCCCCATTGGAATACTCGTTGGCAACCTCGTGGGCGAACCTTCCCCACCTCTCCTGCTCCACATATGTCAAATACGCCTGCAGCTCGCGCTGGATTTCATGCGTTGGCCCGTTGCTTTCGATCATGGATAGCATCCTGTCGCTTGATCGAATCTCGTTTTCTATCCCTTTGTATACAAGAGAAAGAGTGTTCTTGTTGTTAAGGATGTTTTCAGCATTCATGGCAGATTCATTGAAGGCTGTTAGTTCTTTGTAAACTCCTTTCAGTTCATTGTATATGCTCTTGGGTTTGTCTGACTTAAGTACCTCGAAGTCTTTTTCACTTAGGTCTATTGCATGCGCGTTTTTCCATGTTCTGAGTGCCTCGATTTGCGGATCAGACAGCTTTTCCTGCTTTTCAAGCGCACTTATTATTTCGTCGATTTTTTTAGTGCTGATAATTCCATTCGGATCAGTGCAAACCCACAACGTGTTCCTTTCGGCTTCAGTCAGATCTCTGAAATCGTTCTCGTACTTTTGCCAGACACTGCCAACAACAGCAAGCCTTTTTTCATCATTGTCCTTTTTCGCGGACACCTTGGAAAGGTAGTCGCTCTTGTCTAGCTTTGTTATCGAGCCAGTACTGTCCAATTCTCCCAGAAAACTGGTGAATCCGAAAGTCTGTGTCAGGGCTTGTTCGGCGCTCCTGCTCTTGAATCCGAATTCACCCGCTTCTTTTTCTAGTTCTATGCCATCCTTCTTCATCCCCTTCCATAGGAAATTGAATAAGTCGTTTTCCCTGTCTCCCATATTCATTGACCTTACTTTTTTAGCAAGTTCGTTCCTTTCCAGCGGCTTTCCTGTTTCAGAATCGCATGCCACGTTCTTGCCATCAATGTTCCGGATCAGGATGCCTCCCTGTTCCATGCCGGTCCAGCCTGATATTTTTCCAGATTTCAAAATGTCTATAAGCTCCTTTTGCCTGTCAGCAGGCAACCTTGTATTATTGATGATTGCTTCGATTTCGCTTTTATCGCTCAACCGGGCATAGGAATTGCCCTGCTTACTATAATAGTCATGGCTTCCATCTAATTTGTTGCGCACAAGCACCAATGCCTTTTCAGGTTCTTTTCCAATGCCTTGGGTTTCAATCACCAAACCTGGAAGAACGGGCTGCGTATTCATTTCAATTTCCGGATTGGTGGCGCCCCAATATTCCTTGAATCCCTGGACAAGAGGGGACAGGAAATTCAGTCCGAATGGCAGGCTTGAAGGGTTGTCCGCCCAGGTCGCAAATGTCCCAACTCCAACGTCCATCCCAAAAAGGCCGAACACTTTGGTTTCATTGAACCCCTCCACTGCTCCAATGCCCTTTGCCCTGCCTCCAGTGAATAGCTGCAACCCCTTGGAATACATGGAAAGCTCTGAGAATGTGGTGTAATACCTGAGGAGGGTATCAATAACTGCCCTTGGATTGTGCAATTTTACCAAGAACTTCTCTTTGAACAAATTATAGGCAAAGCTTCCGAGGTCCTGGAGCTGCTTCCAGTAGCCCAGGTCTTTGACCATGATTTCTCCTGAGGGGTTGGTGACCACTTCCTTTCCAAGATATTGGAGCTTTTTGCTGAGTTCCGGTTTCCAGGCCACGACCTTTGACTCATCGCTTGGCCTCCAAGGTTTCATGTCACCGCTAATAATTCCGCCAAATATCTCATAGATGTTCTTGAACGCCTGAATGATGCTTGGGGAACTGGATAGCGCTGAAAGCATCGACTGTTGGGTGATACCAGGTCCTGCCATTTGGATTGCAGTTGGAGGCTGCTGGCCCTGAGATGATTTTTGAGCTTGAGATTGATTGCTATTCCTAGATTGTTGAGGAGTTGTACTACCCTGTGCATCAATAAATTTTACATCCCCAGTTGTTGTTCTACCCCCCGTTCTCCCAGTTGTTGTTCTACCCCCCTTTCTATCTGATTTTTTCGTTGACTCTGCATTGACTTCTGATTCCAACATCTTGTTTGCCACCCCAGCCACCATATTAGTCAAAAGACTTATGGGCCCCTTTCCCGAAGGGTCCTGCTTGGTGCTGCTCTCCAATCCGGTCATCCTGGTGAACCAGTTGCCGACTGCGGCTGCCTGGATTGGTTTATTGTTATTGTCCATTACAGACTTGCCTCCTGCAAGAATTAGATTTCCGTCAGCATTCACCCTCACCTCCTTTCCATTCGTGTCTAGGAGCCTGCCGCCTTCCTTTTCCCCACCTTTCTTATTCTCCCTTTCAGCAATCACATTCCCCTTTTCATCCTTGACCTGTCCCTTCTCATTCTCATAGTTGCCTGAATCCGAAGTCCTGCTTCCGAAGGTAGCCACGGTGTCAACAGCCCTGTCAGCTGCGAATACATAGCCCATCAGGTCAAAGCTCTTCTGCTGCACCTTCATGGTGTATTGCCTTCCCCTGCTCATCCTGGGCGAGGTGAAGTCAAATGCCTGGAAGGGGTTTCTCCCAAGTGCGAAAGATGCCCCGACAAGGGCCCCGAATATCAGCATTATCGGCCAGCAAAGCGGGCCGAAGTCGCGCGGCACCTGGTTGCAAAAGTAAAGCTCATTGTGCGATGGAAGGTAAGTCGCGGAATAGTCTGTTGGCGTGAGGCCGTTTGAAGCCGGGGCGCAGCGCACTATCGCATTGTCAATGATGGTTTGGTCAATTCTGGCAAGCGAAGTGCCATTCAGGCAAAGCTGCCTGTCCAGAAGGCTGGGATCCCCCCCTCCTCCATGATATTGCGGGCAGAAAATGAACCACAGGTCAGTGCAGCCTTCTATCCTCGGATTGTACGGAAAATACGCCACTCCTGCAATTGTCCCTCCAGAACCGTCCCCGGTGGCGTCCCAGCATAGCTTGATATTTGACAGGTTGCTCATGTTTGCCATGAAGATTAGCGCCCTGGGAAGGGGAGTCTTATTGAGATTCTTGCTGAGATTGTAGACGAATACCTCCGACCTCGCCAAATTCTCGTCAAGCAGTACGTCCATATATGAGCGCACAG
>JAHFEN010000128.1 GCA_023248455.1 Microcaldota archaeon
GGCGCGCAGCGCCGCCGCGCCGCTGAAGCTATTTTTCTGAAGAAGATAAAGAAGGAGAGCCAGCGATGCTGTATCCACCCGCTAAAGCGGGTAGGGGTTAGCATATCGCTTCACTAATGGGCTGAACCCCTTGGGCTGACGTGAGGGAGCCTTTTTATTCGTATTGGAGGATAAACAAACAACTTTACTCTATTAGGTGAATTATTGGGATCTAGACCAAGGAAATGGAAAAAAAAGGGCCGCATGAGATGGAAGTGGCTGAAGAAGCGCCGCAAGCGCCTGAAGCGCAAGCTGAAGCGCCGTGTTGGCGAGCTGTAACGTTTGGCTAAAAATAGTTATCAAAATAGCGGAAGCGTTGGACTGGGATGCGCCTTTACGGTGGCGCTGTGGTTGCCAAATTACCGTATTAATGCCCCAAGCGAGGCTAGGTCTTTGAAGAAGTCAGGGTAGGACCTGGAAACGCAGTCCGCGCCGATTATTTTCGTTTGGCCTGTTGCTGCAAGGGCTGCTGCCGAGAGAGCCATTGCAACTGCAGCATCGCCTTCAGGGTACACTTCCGCGCCCGAGAGTTTTCCCCCGGTGATGATGAGGTCTTCCCCCTTTTCTGCGAAGGATGCGCCCATTTTTGAAAGGCTGCGCATAAGAACGCGCATCCTTGCCTTTTCCAGCCTGCTTCCGGAGCTTATGCCCGTGATTTTGGTGCTTCCGGTTGAAACGCTGCCAAGCACGATTGCGTGCGGCAGCAGCCTGCCAAGCTCGCGCATGGAAAGCTCGATTCCTGAAAGGCTTCCGGCAGATGAGGAGAAATTGCCTTCTTCAGATGACGCAGAGGCGCCAAACGAATCCAGCAGGATCTGAAGCTTCTTGAATTCTGGGATTCCCTCTACGGACACCCTTCCCGCAAGTGCGCCTGCGAGGATCGGGTACGAGGAGAGATAGGGGCTGGCAGGGACTTTGAGCTCCTCGGGCGGGCCGTAGCTTTGCGCGCCCTGCACGTAGATGAAATCCTTTTCAGATGAGCTGAACGCTATGCCGCACTCCTTCATGAGATCTATTGTGGACTTTGCGTATTCCCAGCCATGGAACTTTCCGTCTATCCCGATTTCAGTGTCAGCGCCGCGGAGCGGGGCACAGAGCAATATGCCAGAGAGGAACTGCGTGCCAAGCTTCGGGAAGTAGACCATCTGGGATTGGGTGATTGGCCCCTTGATCCTCACCGGAAGAAAACCCGAAGGGGTCAGGCAGGCCGCGCCCAGCCTCTCAATGTACCCCACGTACGCCTGGAGGGGGTTTTTGGCAAGAGCTTCGGTGCCAAAGAACTCGATTTCATTTTCAAAAATCGAGGCAAGCGGAAGGAAGAGCTTGAGCGTGGTGTTGCTGGAGCCGCACTCGATTTGCGAAGGCGGGGAAATCTCTTCCGGGCCGAATATGTCAGCTACCCCGTTTTCCACAATTATGTCAGCGCCAAAGGCCGTGCAGGCGGATATGGTGGAGCTGAGGAGGGCAGGTTGGAGACCACGGTCTGGCCTGCGGCAAGCGAAGAGGCAAGAATGGCACGGTGCGCAGCCGCTATTGACGCAGGGGCGCGCATTCTGCCAGCGATTATCGAGCGTCGTATGGTCCTTTCCACGGAAAGAAGTCGTAGGCATCTTTTTTATTAGATTCCCCGGAGAATGATGCATGGCTTTGAAGGGAACGAAGGCTGGAGAGGGGCAGGCTATCATCAGTTTGCGCGAGGGGGTATTCTACAACCCCGAAATGGAGCTTTGCCGCGACCTGTCCAGCCTCTGCCTGGGCGCGATTGGGGGAAAACTTTCAGTGGTGGACGCCATGTGCGCAAGCGGCATCCGGGGCTTGCGCTACAGGAAGGAGAACAGGAACGTGAAATCGCTTGCGCTTGTGGACACGAGCAGCAGGGCGGTTTCCCTTGCAAGGAGGAATGCGAAATCCAACAAGGTGAAATGCAGATGCGCAAGGGCTGACGCCTGCGAATTCCTGCGCAGAAATGAATTCGACTTCGTGGAGCTTGACCCGTTTGGCTCCCCGGCCCCGTATCTTCACGACGCCGCCTATTCATTCCGGACAAAAAAAGCAGGCTACCTGTCAGTGACTGCAACCGACATGGCAGTGCTCTGCGGGGCGCACTATGCAGCCTGCATGAAGAACTATGGGGCGCTTCCGCTTGACAACGAATTCTGCCATGAGAATGCTGTTCGCATACTCGCAGGCAAGGTCGTGCTCACCTGCGCCCCCTTCAATTTCGCGGCAAGCCCGGTTTTCACACTATCGCACAGGCACTATGTGAAGATGGTATTCAGGCTCGAGTGGGGTTCTCAGGGTGCTGTTGAGGCAATAAAGAAGCTGGGCTTTGCCGCATACTGCCCGCAATGCTGCTTCCGCGAGGCTGCGCGCATTGCCAATAAGGAAAAATGCCCGCACTGCTCCCACCAGCTCCAGTACGCCGGCCCGCTTTACACGGGATTGCTCTGGGACGAACCGGTTCTCAAGGCAATGCTGGCGCTCAACGCAGAGCAAGGATTCCGGAGGGCTGCGCAGATTGAAAAGCTGCTGCGCACACAGCTTTCCGAAAGCAAAATCACCCAATATGGCTACTATGACCTCCACGTGATTGCGAAAAAGACAGGCGGCACAATAAAGAGCATGGATGCCGCGCTTGCTGCACTGCGCGGCGCGGGGTTTGCGGCAGAGAGGACGCATTTCTGCCCCACTGCATTAAGGACATCTGCGCCCCACGAAAAATTCCTTGGGCTGGTGGGCAAATGAACGAGCCTGAAACCATAGGCAAAATACTTTCCATGAAAAAAATAGCTGTGGTGGGGCTTTCGGACAACCCTGAGCGGCCAAGCTTCAAAGTTGCAAAGTACCTTGAAGAGAATGGCTTTGAGATAATACCCGTCAACCCCTCCATAGACTCCTGGATGGGGCACAAGAGCTTTCCAGACCTGCCTTCTGTGCTTCAGAAAGTGGATGTGGTGGATATTTTCCGGAAAAGCGAGGCTGTGCCTGAAATAGTAAAACAGGCCATTGCCATCGGAGCTGCTGCGGTGTGGATGCAGGAGGGTGTGGTAAACGCGCCTGCTGCTGCCGAAGCAGAAGCCTCAGGGCTCCTTGTGGTGATGGGCAGGTGCATGATGAAAGAATCCAGAAGGATTCTTTCAGACTTGGAGCGAACGAAGCAAGTTCCAAGATGAAAAAGGAGCACGAGCGGCTCCACAGCCAGAAATAGCATCTCCCCTGGCTATTTAAGCTTTTTTGCCGCTCACTGTGGAAATTGGCAACTGCGAATGTGATGGCATGGCTCTCGCTGAATTCATTGTGGCTTTCAGGGAAGTATTCGAGATAGCCCTTGTGCTGGGAATAATGCTCGCCTACCTGCGCAGGACGAAAAATTCCAGGCATGCCTGGGCGGTATACACTGGCG
>JAHFEN010000129.1 GCA_023248455.1 Microcaldota archaeon
AGCGCGTGGCAAACACCAGGCTGGAGCTCAGCATGTTTCGAAATATGTTGCTTGAGAGCACAAAAATGGAGGGGAAGGTGGCTTTTTCAGACCTGCGGGGCGCAAAAGGGCTCCCACGGGGGAATAACTACCTGGTTTATTCGCTTTTCCCAGAAGCGGTTACATCGGTAAGGCTGATGCCAATTGACAAGGAAAGTGGCACGGTGAAGATTTCAGTAGGGCACAATATTTATGGAAAAAAGAGCACATTTGACGTCGGAGCGGCCATGAAAAAGGTTGGTGGAGGCGGGCACCGGCCTGTGGGCGGCGCCACCGTGGGGGCAGGGGAAGCTGTAGAAATCGCGAAAAGGATCATTGGGGAGATAAACAGCTGGGAGGAAGGACAGATATGAAAAAGGGCTTATCTTCAGCTGCTCCAGCTGCCCTTGCCTGCGGTTTGCTGGAGGATAATGGCAGGGCGTTTTTCCTTTGCAGGAAAACTCCGCCCGGCACTGAAACCGTTGAATTGCCCTGCCTGCTTCTGCAGAAGGGCGAGAACCAGGTTGCGGCTTTATCTTCGGAATTCCGCAGACAGACTGGTATGGATGGAGAGGTGCACGACGTTCTTTTTGAGAAGAGGCACAATGCAGGCTCCAAAAAAAGGAAAGCATGGATTCCGGTGCTGGCTTTCAAGGTGACTGCAAAAAACGCCAGAGCTTCGCCTGCACAGGAATTCTCAGGTTATAAATGGATATCTGCTAAAGACTTGATGAAGCACAGGCTGGCGAAAATATCGCAGTGGCTGCGCTAGCCGATAATAAGAAAAATAAAAAAAAGAAAAAAAGTTACCCCTACTTGCTTTTTGTCCCGACCCAGGTGCCGCTCCATCCTGTGCCTGAAGGATGCACGCCGTAATGCCAGTTGCCAGTGAAGGAGCTGCAGTCTTTTGTGAAGTAGAAGATAGCGTCCCCGCCATCTCTTGGCTCAGAGTAAGATGGCGATTCTGACCACTTGCCCACGAACACCCCGTCAACAAGAGTGCCGGCAAGCTTGCCCGAGTCCCATGTGTAGGATCCGGTCACCTTTGAGTCATCCTGGTTCAGAGCCATTGCGCCCCAGTCAGTGCTCCACGAGCCTGAGTATTGGCAGCTGTTCAAGTGCGTTGGAACGTCTTCCGGAAGCGCAGGCGCTGCTGATGCCTGCGCAGTGCCGTAAAGGCGCACAGCCCCTGTCTTGCCTGGCTCGAGGCACATTTTCTTGATCGGAAGTGCCAGCTCGTAGCTTCCTGCCGGGAAGGGCTTGCCTATTTTGTAATTGCCATTGCACCAATTGCCCTGGTAGGGGTCGCAGTCTGCCCGAATCAGCGTGCCTGATGAGAATTCCTGCCCATCTTTTTTCAGGGTGTAGGCGAGCGTGCTCTCTCCAGTGCCCCAGTTATACCATACTTGGAGCAGGGAAACCTGAAGGGGACTGGTGAAAGTCCACTTGGCAGTGTCGGTAAGTGAGCAGGCCCCTATGTAGCCCGGGTCGGTTTCGAAAATGATTTTGTCAGATGTCATGCCTGCGGTTGTTGCCGGAGCCACGGTGGCAGGAGGCTCTGGCTCGTGCTTGGGCTGCTCGACACCGCCCTCGTAAGGCAGGGCGACTTTCACTGTCGGGCCTTCAATCACATCGAATTTCACTGATTCGCTTACGCCCTTGCCGCTTACAGTTGCCTCATAGTTGCCAAGTGGCCAGCCATCATCAGGCTTCTGGAGCGTGAAGGTGCCTGCGCCATAGTCCCCGCCGCCTTTGGAGTTGAAGGTGTGTATTACAGTTCCGTCGTCAAGATACTTGAAAGCCACTGCAATTGCGTCAGTTTCAGCGAAATTGTCGTAGAAAAACCAGATTATGAATGCCGGCGCATCCCTGTTGTACTTGAGCACCTTGTCCACTGGCATGTTATCCGTTACAGAGGTGGTCATCATGGGCTCGATGAGCCGCGGTGCGCCGCTCCCTGCCGGATCGCCATATTTGCCCTTGAAATAGTCATAAGCTTTTTGCTCTTTGGAGTTCTTGCTTCCAAAGCCGCCTGCTTTTGCAGTGTCAGATATGTTAACGCACCCTGAGAACAGAATTGCTACCATAAGCAAAGCTAGATATCTTTTCATCTATTGCACCTCCCGTGCAAAATTGGGTATTGATGTTTATAAAACTAGCTTTAGGCGTTTTGCCGCGAATTCACTGGGAAAGCAGCCCATCGCGCAGCTTTTTCCAGATGCCTGCAATCGGATAATAGACCAGCAGGAAAAAGACGGGTATCATTGTCAACCCCTGCAAGAGGCCATAGTCCATGAGCTGGCGGGGGTAGGTCAATGTTTGCGGGTTGAAGAGTATGGTGCCGTTCACAGTGCCTGGTTCCAGACCAGTGTTAACCGTTGCAGACCATGCATAGACCACCTGATCCTTGCTTGTCACTTCAGTGCAGGCAAACATCAGAGGCTGAAGGATTATTGGCGTGTTGTTGTTTACATATATACGCCATTGCATCGATGGGGTTATCTGCGTGCCATTTGGCAGCACAATGCTGCTGCCATTGTCCTGAAAGCACAATTGCAAGCGGTCGTGCGAAACCAGGGGCGGGAATCCCAGGTAATTGGAAAGCGGGAATGCATTTGCCACGCTGTTGCCTATGATGACGTCATGGCCAGCTGGATTGAATGTGTAGGATAGCACCTCGGTTGCTTTTCTGTTCTCAAGTGGGGTGGAAAGCAACTGGCCATTTATGAACTGTACATGGGGGAAGACATACATGCCTAGGAGGAAGGGCAGGAGTATGAGCACGCAGAACCTGGCTGCGAAAGCACGAAGATTGAAGTTCATTTGCTTTTGTTCCATACCAGCACAAAGCAAATTTGGGTAGGGAGGCTTTAAATTTTCAGCAGGGGAAATTTTCCATGACAACTGAAAAAGCCACATTTGCAGCAGGCTGCTTCTGGGGAGTGGAGGAACTGTTTCGGAGCCTTTCAGGAGTTAAATCGACCACTGTGGGCTATACTGGAGGGAAAACAAAACACCCCACCTACGAGCTTGTCTGCACAGGCCTTACCGGGCATGCAGAAGCGCTGCAAATCGAGTTCGACCCGAAAAAAGTTTCTTACAGGAAGCTCCTGAAAATATTCTGGGTGAACCACGACCCGACCACAAAAAACAGGCAGGGCTGGGACATAGGGAGCCAGTATAGGTCGGCCATATTCGCGCATAATAAGGGCCAGGAGAAGCTGGCAAGGGGATCGATGGAAGAGCTTGAAAAATCAGACAGGTTCAGGGGCAAGAAGATTGTCACCGAAATTGCCCCTGCAAGCGATTTTTGGAAAGCAGAGGATTACCACCAGAAATACCTGATGAAAAAAGGGATGTTAAGCTGCCATGTTTGATATCAGGAAAGCAGGTG